>NZ_VILC01000011.1:42212-85365 GCF_009712065.1 Aphanizomenon sp. UHCC 0183
TCCCATCCCACAAAATTGGATCATTTTTTTTGTGGAGTTCTCTAATTGGACAAAAATATTTATTTACTGTCATTGCGAGCGAAGGAAAGCAATCACAACCCTGGTGATTGCTTCATTTCATTTCACTTCGTTCCATATGGCTAACGCCAGGCAACGCTTACGCAATAACATTGTGTAATTAATTCTGTTTCACTACTTAAAACTCAAATCTCAGTGCGTCTTTGCGCCTTTGCGTGAGACTAAAATTCATACCCTTAATCAGCAACAAAGCAATCACGAGAGGTTGCCACCAGGATATTGACCAATTACCAATTACCAATTTCCTCTATATATTCGGCAGTGGGAATCACTGGTGAATATTGGTGCAGTATCTTAGTGATTGCCGTTAAATTACAAGTTAATTCAATTTGTTCCCTTTCTAGCAACCCCAGAATAAAATCGGGATTGTCTTTAGCTACCACTGGTAATTGATGTAAACCACGTAATGCCATCCGGTCTAAAGCTTCAGATACAGGTTCATCATCCCAAGCATAGAGAATATCTGTAGTACAAATATCTATCAGTTTTTGACTAGATAAATATTCCTGAATTTCTGGCAATGAATTAGGAAGATTTTGGCAGATAAAAAAAGTTCGTTTAATATCTTCTAGGGAAAGAATTCCCACTAGTTTACCCGTATCATCATCAATGATTAAAGCACTGCGGATTCGTTCCCGCGTCATTACTACCGCAGTCTCTAATACGCCTAAAGTTGCTGATAATTTTTTGGGACAGGTATACATAGCATCTGCTACTAACATTTGCTGCCAAAGTTCTACCTTTTCATCTTTCAATTCAGGTAAACCAATCTGTTGCAGATTAGCATTAGCATCTACAGTTGGTTTGATTAGTTCCACCAACCAAACACTTAAGCCCACTGCTGCCATTAAAGGTAAAACAATGCGGTAATCACGGGTTAATTCAAATAACATTAAAATTGCTGTTAATGGCGCTCTCACGCTACCTGCTAAAACCGCCGCCATACCTACCATTGCATAAGCTGGAGGAGCAGCCATATATTCTCCAATTCCTGGGATGATCAAAGCCAAAAATTTAGCGTAGGCAGACCCAAAGGAAGCACCTAAAAACATAGCTGGGGCAAATAATCCGCCCACAAAACCACTACCTGAACTTACTGCTGTCATTAGCAGTTTTAATACTAGTAAAATGAGTAATAAATTGAGGGAAAAATCTTCATCCTGTAGTATCGCTTCTACAGTTCCATAGCCGATACCTAAAATTTGTGGGTATTGCCAACCGACTAAACCAAGAATTACACCACCAAAAATTGGCTGAATGGACTGAGGAATTTTACCTAATAACGTTAACCCTGAGAAATTGCCAGCAAAGATAGCTTTAGCTAAACGAATGGATTCAGTATAAGCAAGAGAAATTAAACTTGCACCCAAACCTAAACCCAGATAAAGCGGTAATTCTAGGTAACTGCGAACTTGATAAGCGGGTAAAGCAAAAGCTGGTTGTGAACCTAAACCAATTTGAGCAATTAAAGCAGCTACTACGGCGGCAAGTAACACCACACTTACGGCAGAAGTAGCAAAATATGTACTGCCCATGACTACTTCTAAGGCAAAAAATACTCCCGCAATGGGGGCATTAAAACCAGCCGCTAACCCAGCCGCAGCACCAGCCCCCAATAGTAACCGCTGACGCTCCTGAGATACTTGTAATACATCTGATAACAACACCCCAAAATTAGTCCCAATTTCTACACTTGGACCTTCTGGACCTAAAGATGCACCACTACCAAGAGAAACTGCCGCCGCGATCATTTTTGTCACCGGTCGCAGGGGTTTTTTCGCTTCTTTTCCCTGAGAAACAGCTATCAGGGATGAAAGTCCTGGTCCAAAATCTTGAGTTCGCCACCGCATGAGGCCAACAATGATGCCACCGAGTATAGGAACAGCCGCTAAGGTCCAAGCACCCCAAATCCCAATTTGTCCCATCAAATTTTCCAACATGAAGTTGTTAATTAGCTGGATTAAATAGTGAAAGGTGACTATACCCATACCAGTGCTACCGCCAATTAGCACGGCCAAAAACAGCACTATTGTTTCGGGAGAGGCTTGGAAACGATTAATTAACTGAGTGAACCGCATGGAATATGGGGGAAAGTAGGGTTTTAATGAGGATTCTTAGATATTGATAAACGGTATAATGTCAGAAAAATCCATTTTTTGTCTATTATTTCTTATTGTGGTTCATTATCAGAGAAACTGCCTAAGTAGGTGAGCGTTGAAAATTGTCGTTATGGCAAGGCAAAAGGCAAGAGTGAAGAGGGTTTGGGCGATTTTACATTTCTTTACACAGTTTGGTTTTATTGTGTTCACCTACTTACTCAATAATTAACTAACAAAAATCACAAAATATTTAGAAAAAATAATTCTACTTTGTGGTGCTAACAACTTGGGTTAATATTGAGGGGAGTACGTCTTTGGAGCAATTGCATTCTTAAACTCCATAATAGTATTTTGCCAATCACTATCAGTGATTATGGCACGATTACTAGGTTTACAGTAAAATTCAATACAGATATTGTTATAAATAGAATCGAGGGACTAGGCGGACGAGGTAGATGAGTACAAATACTTTTCATAATCACTATGTTACTTGCCCAATTTGCCAAAAAAATAACAGAACAAAGCCAATAAAGTCTTATATTGGTTTGTTTACCTGTCCTTATTGTCAAGAAAAATTAGTTGTTTGCCAAAGTGGACACTATGTGCGTGATCCATTTATTTGGAGACAAATAATGATTTCGTCGGCTCTCCGTCGTCAAAGCCGACCTTTGGCAAGGATTATCAGAGATTTTATTGTCATTAAGCATCCTTTACTGTCTTTAGTTGTGGGAAGTGCAATTTTTTTCGGGATTGTGACTATGACTCAAGACAATATGAGTCGTAATGGTCAAGAAATTCCCCAAATTGAAAAAATGAATAGGGGTGAAAAATAGATTTCAAATTCAATACTATTGCCAAAGCCCTGAAACCCTATTGATAAGTAATTGGACAAAAATATTTACAGTCATTGCGAGCGAAGGGAAGCAATCACAACCCTTGGAATTGCTTCATTTCACTTCGTTCCATATGGCTAATGCCACGCAACGCTTACGCAATAACATTGTGTAATTAATTCTGTCTCACTACTTATCGTCACGATTTTATTGGGTTTCAGACATATTTTGGAAAACTGGCAATAGTATTGATATTTATACGGGTTTGAGCAAATACGGGTGTTGTTTCTATGTTTTTTGGTAAGGAAATACGGGAGGTTGCCAATACGGTTCTGGGCAACCACGGGCTGTTGCACCTACGATAACGGGTTTATAATGAGTTATTTTCTTTTGTAATTAATTGCCAGTCTTTTACTTGGTCTATGACTTTGATGGATTTAAATTGGAGGTTTTCTAAGGTAGATGTGTTAATGAGAAAATAAGGTTGGCTATCATATTGCCAGTAGTATTGTAGTTCACCGATAGAAGCGGGAATAATGGTGCGATCGCTATAAAAATCCAAGGAAGGACGATGATAGGGAAAAGATGTATAGATTTCCTTAACTGCTGGATTAATTTTCGTGATCATTGCCGCTACGGGTTTAACGGCATAGGCTGTATTTAATTCCCAAACCCAGTAATTAGATTTCATTAATAATAATAGAGAAATATAACTTCCCCAAATTAAAATTTTCAGAAATTGTCTATCACCGCGTTCTGCTAAAATTGCGGATAAAGTCATAGTTAAAGCTACTGCGGCAAAAATAATCTGTAACTCGGCTTTGTCTAATGTTCTTCCCCCAAAATAAATACTGCTTGCAGAAGCCACTACCGCCAATATCGCTAAACTCGTTACCCAAGAGCGGGGATAGCCTGAGAATAAGGGGACATTTTCCATCTGGGCTAATTGAAACCCAAAAGCTAAAGCCAAACTAGGGTAAATGGGGAATATATACCAGGGGAGTTTAAAGCTAATGAGGGAAATAATTAATAGATAAACACCACACCAGATAATAATTAATTTCGCCCAACTTAAGTTATTATTTTCCCAGGTAATGCGGATAGTTTGGGGGAGAAATATCAACCAAGGCCATGTCCATTTAGCGATTTCTAAAAGATAATACCAAGGTGCTTGGGATGTGCCATTATTAATGGTTTGAATATGGCTTAAAGATGTATTGATGTCAATACTGAAGGGATATCCATAGTGCCATAATTGAAACCCATACCAGCAGCATACAGGTAGACAACCGATAAAAATACCTATCCAGAAATAATAACTTGTCAGTAGTCTAGGTGTATCCCAAAAAAGAAAGACTAAAACAATTGCACCTAAATAAATACCCATCATGCCTTGAGTTAGACAGATTAACCCAAAACTAATGCCTAAACCTAAGCAGTAACGTAAATCCCGCCGCGATCGCAAGACAAACCACATCATCACAATTAAAAAACAGGCAACTGCCCCATCTAACATTGCCAACCTGCCATAACGTACCACAGGCAGCATTGTTAAATAAATCAAAGAACTATAAATAGCTGCCCAACGTTGACGAAATATCTCCCTTCCTAGACAATATAAGCAAGGCACAGAAGTTGCTGTCAAAATTGCACCAGGTAGGCGCGTTGTCCATTCATTGACACCACCCAGACAATAAGCCCCAGCAATTAACCAGTGCATAAGTGGCGGCGTGTGATGATATGGTTCACCTCCCAAAGTGGGGTAAAGCCAGCGCATTGAATCTACTGGGGCTTGCCAAATTTCCCGCGCTACCCTGGCTACGGTTGCCTCATCGCCATCTTGTAAAGGCAAACCTCCAAGATTGATACTAAACAAAATCACCGCTGCTAATAACAATAGGATTAGCCATAGCCAATCAATCTTTTTTT
The DNA here is from genome assembly GCF_009712065.1 of Aphanizomenon sp. UHCC 0183. Taxonomy (NCBI): domain Bacteria; kingdom Bacillati; phylum Cyanobacteriota; class Cyanophyceae; order Nostocales; family Aphanizomenonaceae; genus Aphanizomenon; species Aphanizomenon sp. UHCC 0183. Next base: position 47,152 of record NZ_VILC01000011.1, read on the forward strand.
CAATCACACGATGCTGTTTTTCTAGATGAGTCCAAACAAAGCTTCCTTCTTGCATATTCTATGCGAATCTTATAACTGCTAGGTTTAATCACATAGAGATCAAAGCGAATCTCCAATGTTGCCATCTAGGAACAATCTATATTCAAAGACAATGGCTAAATCCCAAATTAGCTCAGTTTCTCATGAATAGAGATAATTTTTTGGCGAAGATTTTCTTATTGATTTTTTAAGGAAGTTTACAAGCATCTTTACGATTAAATGATATAAATACTACCATTAGCATTTAGTCAACTACCCCGAAGGAGAATGTCAATGAACTTACCTTTTATTTTAGATGTGGCACTGGGTTTAATTTTTATTTACTTAATTTTAAGTTTACTGGCTTCGGAAATTCAAGAACTATTGACAACCGTACTGCAATGGCGGGCTGAACACTTGAGAAGATCAATTGAAATTCTTTTAGCTGGTGATGCTCAAACTTCAGAAAATCCCGAAATAATTCAACTTGTCAATAAAATTTACGGTAATCCTTTAATTCAAAGTATTAATCAAGAGGCGAAAGGTTTATTGGCAACTTTACCTCGGAAAGCGACTTGGGCAATTGGCTCATTCTTTAGTCTGTTTAGAAAGTCTAGTTCTAGATTTAAAAAAGAAACTGTGTTTGGTGATCAAAAACGTAGTGCGCCTTCCTATATTGGTGGTGAAAATTTTGCTAATACTTTTATGGATACACTCCAACTGCCAATATTGGTACAAAAATTAACTGAAATTAGGTTGGAGCAATTCAAAGCTGAACGGTTAGATGATGTTAGACAAATTTTGATTCAGTTACAAGTTTACATTAATAACCAGGAGCTATCTAGTGAATTTGCCACCAATATTGCCGCAGATTATAGACGGTTGGAGTTAGAGTATAACCTGATTATTGATGAATTCAAAAAGGAAAAATATGATATCTACATGGTGATAAATAGGATGGGAGATAGCCTAGCTAAATATATAGAAAGTTTTGTAGCGAGTATAGCTGATCATGAATATATTTTAGATAAGCCTTTGCGGGAACTAAAATTCCTAAAACAAGATATTTTTGAAAGTGCAGAAAAAGCCATAGTGATAGGAGGCTTAAAACCTAATATTAATGAAATTATCAAATCTATCAAGAAAGGTAGTGATATTCATGGTGAAGTCATAGCAGCTATCCAAGATAAAGATAGTGAAACATATAAAAAAGTTAAAGAATTGATTGATATTTTGCCAAGTTCTGTAGTTGATAACATTGAAACTATGGCAAAACGCGCCCAGATGAGAGCTAAAAGCACGGAGGAAGGTATTACTCTTTTGCGAAGAGAAATTGAAAATAGTTTTGATAGCTCAATGGAAAGAGCCGGTGGTGTTTATAAACGTAATGCTAAAGGAGTGGCAATTATCATTGGCATAACCTTAGCTATCACAACCAATGCCGATACTTTTCATATCATTAACCGTTTATCTAAGGATTCTTTATTGCGGGAAATAATTATTAACCAGGCTGTAAAAGTAGCACCACAAGACTCTAATCCTTCAGATATCAATAAAATAGATCCTAACGAGATTTTAAAGGAAGTTGAATTACCAATTGGTTGGACAAGTGCTAACGTACAACAGCAAATCAACAGCACAAAATATAGAGTTAATGGGTTGCCTGTTTTCAGTGTTTTAAGTATGATTGCTGGTTGGTTTGTCAGTGGTATTGCTATTGCGATGGGTGCGCCTTTTTGGTTTGATTTACTAGGAAAAGTGATGAATGTCAAAAATGCAGGTAAAAAAGGCAAACAGTCCCCCAAAAATCAAGATGAATAATCAATGATTCAGATCCCCAACTTCTTTGAGAAGTCGGGGATCTGGTGGTTTAGAAAATAAAAATTATTTGTACATCCCATTCTCTATTTTGGCGGATAATTTGAATTTGTTGGATAAATTCACGGAAGTAAAATCTTCGTTCTACCTCTGATAAATCTAGCCAAAATTGGGGAATGGAAACAGCTTCAGCTACGGAACGCAAATTCACAGGAGGAAGAATTGCTAACTTGGCTTGAAGTTCGGAAATTTCTGTGCGAAGTTTGTAAGCTCTTAATTTTGCAGTTTCTATATCTAAAATCCCCGTTTCTATGAAAGTGGGTAATTGCTGGAGGATTTGTTGCTGACGAGATATATCATTGCCTAAACTATTTTTAATTACATCTAATTGGGGAAAATTTATCCCGGCGACAGCTAAAGGTAAATCTCGACAAACATGATCAATGGTTTTTTCTAAAACTACTTGGTAAGGGATAGCACGACATTTAGGCTGTTGAGGACAGTCGGTTGCACGTAAATATAAATACTCTTGATCCTGATGACGCTGAGTAACACTGGTGACAATCATCTGTAATTGACATTGATGACAAATGACTAAACCAGCTAAAGAACGGGGCGCACTAGCTGTCCGCGATGGTAAGCGGCTGTTGCGTCGTAATAGTCTATCAATTTGCGCTGCTTCTTCTCTGGATATAATTGCTGCATGAGTATTAGAGATAATTTCCCTGTTTTGATAGGCTGTATCACCGCGATAAACTGGATTAGTTAACCACCGTCTAGCTGTAGTGACAGAAATATTTTTACTGTATTTTTTACCTATATAACGGACGGTAGCACGGACAGAACCATAAAGTAAAAAATATTCAAAAAAGTCTTTAACAACGGGTGAGGTAGTGCGATCAATAATATATTTACCTTGTCCTCTCCGGTAGCCATAGGGGGATTTTCCCGGTGGTGGTGAGGTTTCTAGGCGATTACGAGCGTGTCCCTGACGAATTCGGCGGCTACGTTGTTGATATTGAATTTCTGGTAATAATTGTAGTATTTCGGTGGGGATTTGACTAGATTTGGAGGCATAGGGTTGTTGTGTCGTAATGACTATGACTCCCATTGTTTCTATTTGATTGAGGCGATCGCTCACTTGGGATAAACTATCACCTAATTCTTCTAATCGGCGCAGTAGTAGATAATTTACAGTTTCGGTTTGACAATCAATTAATAATTGTTGTAATTGGGTGCGTTTTCCTAAATCTTCATAAATTTTATCTACTTCCCAACCCCAATCATCTGGGCTGGGAACAGTATCTAAGAGTGGATCAGTATAAATATAAACAATTATTTTCATAATGTACAATGAAAACTTGTTTTTAACTTATATTTTATTGTCATTCAACACTTCCGGAAAATAACCAATTTTTTGAAAGTAGGAAAAATACACATTCAGTAATTCCTCATTGATAGCAGGACAGAGAATAGATATATTTCCTAACTCTGCAAGGGTTTGGTCAGCATTAAATTCTACTTTGTCCGGTGAGAATATCTTTGAGAATTTCAAAAGCAGTAATAAAGACGAGTATAACTTATCCTTGGGATACTTGGATATTTGATTCTTTATTTCCGCTAAAAAATCATTATAACTAACTTTTTCTAAAGGGTAGCCTAAAAAACAAGTTGAGTTAAAAAATTGCTCCCAAGAAGTTGACTGAGGATTAACTAAATGAAATGTTCTGCCAAAATATTTTTTTTCCAGAGATAAACTTACAATTGATTGACTGACATAATCAACTGGAATCATGTTTATTTGTGTTTTTAAATTCGGAAATCTTCCTAATTTAATACAACCTTTTAGCAAAATACATAAGAAATCTTGAATATTGCCATTGATTCCTGTTTGACTATGTCCACTAATTCTTGAAGAACGATAAATACAAGCAGGTAATCCTCTTTGTTGTGCTAATATAATTAATTGTTCTGCTACCCATTTAGTTTGTTGATAACCTCCTTTGATACTAGAAAAATCAGCAATATCTGTTTCCGTTATTTTTTCATTATCAAGATTAGTTTTATTGAAGAAAAATCCCAGGGTAGAAATAAAATGAACAGGTTTAGTTTGCAGAATACTTGCTAACCGAATAACCTCTTGTGTTCCTAACACATTCGCAGGTTTTAAAATTGAATAAGGACGAGCCGAGTTAACCCATGCTCCATTATGATAAATAATATCAATTATCCCTGCTAATTCATTAAAATCTCCCTCAGAAAGACCCAACAAAGGTTTAGATAAATCTCCCACAACGGGAATAATTCGAGAACTAAAAGTTTCTTCCCAAAGTAAATAAAATTCCAAATGTTTTTGGAGACGATTTTTGCCCTCTTTGCTATTACTACAGCGAATCAAACAATAAATATCTGCCGTAGTTTTGTGGAGCAGTTCCCTAAGTAAATAAGCACCAAGAAAGCCAGTTGCTCCTGTGAGAAAGATAGATTTTGGCTCTAGTAAATTATCTGACAGAGGATTGATAAATTGGATAGAGGAATCTAAAATTAATTCCTCTGCTAAATCTAAACTATTACCAGTAGTGTTAATCATAAATAATGGGTTTTTGCCTATTCCTTGAATACCTTGTGCATAAACTTATGAGAAAACTATCCGATTGTGTATCCAGCTTCCTCACATAAAGGTTGACAATAAATATTTAATTTTTCTACATCTTCTGCGTTCATTGAGCTTTTCCAACCATCTATTTTACCTGTTCTAAATGTTCTAGCACCAGGATTATAAATTTCACCTAACTGAGAAAGAATAGTATCATCAAAAGGAATATCTAAATAAGAGCAGATTTTGTAGACAACAGCTTCTTGTTTTTCCTTAGTTCCTCCACCCTGTTCCCCAACCAAATCTTCAAAGTGGATAAATAAACAATTTTCTTCATTACGCCAAGCTAACATAGAACGATACACTTCGGCAAAATTTTTGATTTCTACTCCTACTTTTACAGCATACCCTCCCTCTAAAATAAAGTCTAAGCGTTGGGTAGGAGACATTAAACTAAAATCATCTTCTAAAAAGTGTCTTCCTGGCATTTTACCTGTATCTAAAACAAAGGGAATTAAAGAAAAAACGACAGCGCGAGGATCACGAATTATAAAGACCTGTTGATAATTTAATTCGTTCAGAATTGGCGTTAATAGAGGTGTCCAAGGAATATGACCTAAAATATATTGCTTTGGGGAAATCAGTGTTAACCAATGTCGAAAAGTTGCGGAATCTACATAACATGGGGTTAAAGCACCGATACTAATTTTCTGATCTGATTCTGTTTGATGTTCTAATCTCTTTTTGACTTCTCCATAATTAAAGAATAGAGGTGTTTCTGTGATTTCTCCTGGTTGAAAATGTTCTTTATACCCCAAAATTTCTACAGCTTTGGCTAATAAATGAGTACCACTTTTAGGCAAAGAATTAATTAATAGTCTCTTGGTTGCAGATTGTTCTTCAGTCATGATCTTAGTGGGGAAAATTAAAAATTGACAGTTGGTAGTAATTCAGGAGTATTTGGAAGATATAGCGTTTTCTGATCTAATGAGGTACAAAATTATCTGCGTTCAATTCTTACTTCTTGTACCTCAATTGTAGGGTGAGAAATGCCTATGGTAGATCAATACTGCTCGGTTAAGCCTCGAAATCCAACAAAATCCCTGGTAATGTTGGGTTTCGCTGTCGCTCAACCCAACCTACATTTCCTTAACCGACAAGTATTGTATGGTAGATAGGTTTTCTAAGCCATAGCCATATCTAGGGTAAACTTTCAAAAATCAAATAGTAATCCTATATCAAGTTTAGAACATTCCGATTGGTGGGACATAATCACCATCAATTCGCACATCTAATACTGTTGGTTTGGAATCGTTATAAATTGCCTCATAATCTAGATTTTTTAAATCTTGACCATTATGAATAATATAACCATTTGCCCCCATTCCTTTGGCTATTTGACTAAAATCAACTGAAGGTAAAATAAACTCCAGTTTTTCAGTTCCTGTTTGCTTATGTCTGTGTTTCACCATACCAAAAGATCGGTCATTTAAAATAATAAAAATGATTGGTAATTTTTCAGCCACAGCCACAGCCAGTTCGTTTCCGTGCATTAAGAAGCAACCATCTCCTGTTAGGCAAACAATGGGGGTATTTTTAACGCCAAAAGCTGTGCCAACTGCACTACCAATTCCCCACCCCATCGGGGCTGTTACTGCTCCTAGACGGTAATTTTCGGGACGATGGGGAAATAAATAATGAATACTCCAAGCCAACCAATTACCTACATCAATCAGATAGCGAGTTTCTGGGGGAAAATGCTGTATAAGTTCACTGATTAATTGTTGGGGTTTAACTAGGGATTGATCATTTAATAGTTTATAGCTATCTGGATCTTTAACTGTAATTTGAGTGGGTTGATATTGACGATGGTTTAATAATTCGGGGGAGGTTGTTGATAGTTTTGATTTTATTTGTCCTGTTTTTTGAGCATTTTCTATGCGTGTATGTAATTCTTTAAGTATGGTTTTAATAGTTCCTTGGATGTGCAATTCTGCCATTGGAGAAGTGTTAAAACACTCATCTGTATGATGGATATGGACTAATTTTTTAGTTAATACTGCGTTATCCCAATTGGAGGTTTCCCATTGTCCTAAGTTCATACCTACGGCTAAAATTAGACCTACGGATTCATCTGTGAGGGCTTGACGGGCTGTTTGATGGCCAGCAAACCCAAATACGCCTTTTGCTAAGGGATGATAAGGATTAACGCAGGTTTTGCCGCTTTGGGTTGTAGCTATAGGAGCGTTAATTAATTCTGCTAAGGCTATAATTTCTGAGGATGCTTGTTTACAATCTTGACCAATCCAAAGGGCGATAGTTTGTCCTTGGTTTAATACATTGGATACGGTTTGAGAAAGATGATCTAAGGCTTTTAAATCAACTAATGCTGGGGGTTGGGTTAATAGTTGAGGTATATGAGGATAGGTAAGAGATGGGGGGGCTTCAGCACGGAAAATATTAACAGGAATACTCAGATGAGCGGGGCCAAAAGGCGATCGCAAAGCTGTTGTTAAGGCCGCAACTAATTTTCTTTCTAGTTGATTGGCATGAGTAACGAGGGTGTTATAACGAGTACAGTGCTTAAACATCGCCACTGTATCTATCGTATCGGGTGATGATTCTTGAAAGGCACTCCAGCTAAAATGGGATAGCATGGTTTGGGCGGTGATTACAAGCATGGGGACTCCTTCACCATAAGCGGAAGCTACCCCTGTAATTAAATTTGTGCTACCTGGACCTGTTGTAGCACAGCAAACTCCAATTTTTCCAGTTTCACGGGCATAGCCATCAGCCATAAAAGCCGCACCGGTTTCATGACAAGTCAAAATTGCCCGGATTCTCCCACGTTTTTCGCTACGTGCTAGGGCTTCATAGAATGCGCTGTTGTGTCCTCCTGGTATACCGAAAACATATTCTACTCCTAATTGCTCTAAATAATCTACGATTAAATCACTCAGTGTTCTGGGTTGATTTTGCTCAGGGGAAGTCAGTTGGATAGGAAATGGAGTTTGTGAAATCATTCTATTTAAGTTGGTAATGTTAACAGAGCTAAATTACTGAGAATTATGTTTTTGATTGAGAAATTGAAAATTTCAAATTAATTTACATTATTTTATAGCGGTTCTTTTGTTGAGTGACATACAAGAACCCCCTCCCCAACCCCCTCCCCCTTTGGGTTCACCGGTCACAGATAAAGATGACGATATTGGGTTTCTTGACCCCTGGAATGCCGATGGCTTCAAAGGATAAAACGTTTTGGCTTAATGTGGGGTTGTCTGACATGATACTAATTCCTCAAATTTATGAATTCGGAATTTACACAATGACTGGCTATTTGACTAAAATCAACTAAAAGAAAAATAAACTCTGATAGTTCATTTCCTGGTTGCTAATGTCTGTGTTTGACTATACCATAATATTGATGCAAAAAATTAAGAATTAAAAATTAATTCACATTATTTTATACTTGAGCAGTGGTTTTTAGTCCTTTTTCAAGAGAACTGATTTGTTTTTGTATACCTTGACCAATTTCAGCGGAATAACCATCAAAGGTGTAGCCAAATAATGCTATATCTTCTTGAAAATGCTCTTCTACTAATTTTATGGTTTTGGGGTTGTAATATTCTTGATAGTTTCTATGTTTGGACTGATTCAAATAGGGTAATGAAGTTTGTAAGTTAAGCTGTTGACAAACATAATTCAGGTCTGTTGCTAAGGTTTCGTATCTACCAATATAATCAACTATTAGTCTGCCTTGGGAGTCAGTAATAATTTCTTTTTGGAGTTTAGTCGCTCCCTTGGGAAAGGGGTTTTTGGTGTTAATTACCCATTTTAAATATTCCTCAAATCCAGCCATTGATTTTACTAATTCATGTCTGATATGAGCTTTTTCTTTGAGAATAAAGTGATAATAGGATACTTGCCAATCCCAAGGGTTTCTGACAAAAGCAAATTTATAAAAACTGTTATAGATTTCTGGGGAAAATTCCTTTTGAACGTCCTTAGCTTTAGCGTGCCAAAGAGAAGATTCCCATATTTCATACAAGGGATTAATTTTGTCTCCTAACATTCTTTGGGGACGATTAATTTTAAATTTTTCAGGTTCTTGAGCATAGGATTGTAACGCCTCTTTAATACTCGAACCCGCAGCTTTAGCGATGTGAAAAAAAATGAACTTGTGACTGTAAGATATTAACATTGGTATAGGTCTTTGTATTTATAAATTGCTTCTAAATTTGGTTGACTGAAAGTTATTCAACTTCAACAATAGATTTATTTTCGGGCTTAAATAGGACGGAAAAAATTGAAGGATTAACCTTAACGTATTTGATGACTAAGACACTCAGCCAAATATTCCAGGTAATCATGGTGATGCTAGTAGCGATCGCTGCTCCTACCATCCCGAAATAAGGAATAGCGATCGCGTTTAAAACAATATTTATTAAAGCACAACAACCATAAACTGGCAAAGATTGATTTTGATGGCCTGTCATTACCATTAAAGAACCAACGGAGCCGCATAAAGCATCAACCATGCGCCCTATTACCAAAACTTTCAGCGTCCAGTCAGCCATGCTAAAATCTGAACCAAAAATACTGAGTACAGATTGAGTAAAAAGCAACAAGTAGAGAGAAATCAGCACTGTCGGGATCAATATCCACAAATTTGCTTGAGAAACCAGGTTTTGTAGTCCTGTAATATTTCTTTGGGCATAAAAGCTTGCAAACCGAGGAGCCGCGACGATATTTAAGGTTAGTAAGGCTAAACCTGGCCACTGGGCTGTCTTTACCGCTGCATTGTAAATGCCTGCCGATTCAGGGCCGATCAAAGAACCCACCATAAGAATATCAGATTGATCTAAAATAATAAAAAACGACTGTTGTATAAGCAAAATCAGTGATAATTCAACCCACTCACGATAGGCATACGTAGGTGTTGTTGGTTCAAATTCTTGATTGAACTTGCTTCGCACCAAGAAAAACTGGACGGTGGCTATCACAAAGAGGATTACCTCTGCCAGTATCATTAAAGGTAAACTGTTAAGAGAATTGTCATCTCGCCACAGGATAAATCCTCCTGCTAACACTAAGATAGGATAGAGAATATCAGAAGGAATATAAGCTAAAGCAATTTTTTCTAACGCTGTAGCGACTCCCTTATACAAAGTCATTAAAGCTTGTAAAGGTAACATCCAGATTCCCACTAATAGGGGGATTGCATAAATAAATTCCCGATAATAATTTATGGATAGAACAATGCCCACCACCATTGCTGTCAAGCTCAGGCTTCCCATTAGGATTAACAACCAACTTCCCTGGACAAGACCATGTAAACTACCTAAATCTTGTTTAACCTTGTATTCTGCAATTAAACGCACCGTTGTGCGAGGCAATCCTAATCCGGCTGGCAGAGACAGAAATAATGTCCAAGCGGTGACATATTCATAAATTCCATATTCAATTCGCCCCATCCATCTTGCCAATAAAACTTGCAGCAGATAGGTAATAAAAACGCTACTAATTTGGATGCTAAGGGCAATAACTGCATCTCGATTAAAGCTCTTAAGACTAATATTTGTGGTCGGCTCAATGAAAGTTGATTCAGTCATAATCTGAAGTTATTTTAGATTGGATATGTCTCCAAAGCCCTCTAAATTTTGGCAAAGGTATTGACTATTGCTAAGGAATACACTCAATGATACTAATTACTGACTCTGTTGGTATAATATTTACAATTTTGAATCCCACAGATTCAAGGAGTTGACGGAATTCATCTTCCGTACGAAATTTTCCCGAAGATAATACCAAGGAGTTCAAATTTGAAAAATTATCCGTCCACCGAGACTTTCCGATAACTCTCTCAATTACCAATAGCTTTGTTCCTTTAGTCATAACCCGATAACAATTATTAAGAATTTTTATCGCTATTTGATCCTTAAACATTGGCAAAACATTTTTCAGTAAGTAAACATCAGCTTCTCCTGGTACAGACTCACAGAAATCACCTTCTACCAGTTCACACCGATCTAACAATCCTTCTCTAGTCAGCAAATCCTGTGCTCTTTTAATAGGACTTGGCTGTTCAAAAAGCACACCTTTGACAGTTGAATACTTGTGTAGAATAAATGCCAGCAAAACACCTAAACCGCCACCGATATCTACTATTGTTTGGCTAGAGGAAAAATCATAGGCGTTTAGGATAGCAAAACTTTGTGGAACAGACAAATCAAAGTTTAATCCATCCCAGATTTTGCAAAGAGACTCATTTTGCCTGAAATATTCAATACGTTCCATCCCATACAGATATGCAGAAGAGCTTTTACCTGTATAAATGCTATGAATTAACTCTCCCCAGCAAGCATATCCTATTTCCCCCTGACTTAAAATATAGTTCCTCATAGAGCCATATTCATTAAACAAACAGGTACTTAATGAAGTATTTTGAAAATACCCAGGCTGAATCTCTGTAAAAATCCCTACACCAGATAAAGCCTTTAATAGACGGTAGAGTGCATCGCTATCAGTATCAGTGAGAGCTGCTAATTCATTGTAGGATTGCTCGCCATCTCTTAGTATATCTGCAAGACCTAGCTTTGTAGCAGCAAAAATAGACTGCATTACTTGGAAACCTTGTATCATTTCTTGCATCTTAGTTCTATCTGACAAGGATATAGAGTTTCCTAAACTGTCTGTAAAATTCTTGATCATCATTGTTTTTTTTCCTTAGTTATGAGTTTAGTTACAGCATTTATTAACTGTATTTCATGAGATTATTCAGCACAAACCAAATTAAGAGACTGTTTTACTTCTTTGAAAGTCAATTCTAATTTTTCCACTAATTCATCACATTGAGCTTCTGTAATAATAAAAGGTGGTGAAATTAAAATATGATCGCCATCTACTCCTGTTCCCGTCCCAAATCTACCTCTAAGAATTAAGCCATTTTTTAAGCCGGTTTGCATAATTTTTTCGGTTATCCCCAGGGAACGGGAAAATGGTTGATGAGTCTCTCGGTTTTGGACAAATTCAATCCCTATTAATAACCCTTCTCCGCGAACATCTCCAATGAATGATTCCCGTGCAGCCAACTTTTGTAATTCATTTTTCAGATATTTACCGATGACTGCACATTTTTCAATCAGATTATGTTCAGCAAGATAGTTTTGTACAGCTAAGGCCGCAGCGCAACTAATGGGATGTCCCGCATAGGTGAACAATGATAGGGGTATATTTTTAGTGGCATGATCAAATATTTCTCGAACCCTTTTGTGAATAATCACGGCTCCAATGGGCGCGTATCCACTACTTAAGGCTTTTGTGGCTGTGATCATATCCGGGATGACATTCCAGTGGTCAATTCCAAAATTCTTACCAGTGCGACCGAAGCCTGTGATAATTTCTTCGGAAATGAAGAGAATATCGTAAAAATCACAAATTTCTCGAATTTTTTCATAATAACCCGGTGGGGGAACGATCGCACTACCGGCACCACCAATAATCGGTTCGGCAATAAAAGCGGCTATGGTATCGGGGCCTTCTTGTTCTATTGTCCTGGCTAGTTCATTAGCGCAAGCCAGTTGACAACTGGGATAGGTGAGTCCATAGGGACATTGATAACAATGGGGGGCTTGAATATGGGGAAAATTTAATAAATCAAAGGGTGGTAAACTGTTGCGAACAAACCTACTGCCGGACATGGCTAGAGTCGCAATTGTATGTCCGTGATAACTATGCCAACGGGAGATAATTTTGTATTTGCTGGGTTTTCCTCGGAGTTGATGGTAATAGAGTGCCACTTGAAAAGCCATTTCATTGGCTGTTGAGCCACTGGCAACGAAACCAACTCTATCCATTCCCTCTGGAGCCATTGCTGTGACGACATCTGCCAAACGTTCCTGGGGTTCGGAGGTAAATTGAGCTTTATGGATGAAACACAGTTGACGAGATTGTTCGGCGATCGCATCGGCTACTTCTGTGACACCATGGCCAATGGAAATAACATGAGTTCCCCCGATGGCATCTAGATAGGATTTACCTTCGGAATCATAAACATAAATCCCTTTGCCATGAGTTGGCATCAAACAGGTTTTATGCCAGCGAGGTGTATTAAAAACGTGAGATTGTTTTTCGTTCATTTTATATTTTTTAGATGAAAAAACTAGTGGGGAATTTTTCGGCAATCATCATTACAGGTTGATTTTGTGAAAACACTCGATAAGTCCGTGAAAAGAGGTTTTCATCTTTGTTAATTTTAAAATCCTCAGCTAAATTACCAGCAAGTTCTTGAGATAAATCAACAATTTCTTTAAAGGTTTCCACGCGATATTCTAACCAGAGTTTACCAATGGGTTTTGCTGAGTTGATTAACTGGTCTTTAAATCTTGGATCTAGTCGGTCGGGAACCACAATAGATTCAGCATAAATCCAGTTTTTTTGGCTAATTCTTCCTTGGAGAAATATTCTCCTTTTAATAACTTTGCTGCCCACTTCCAGATTTAAAAGAGGGATACTTTCAGTAATGTTGACTATTTCTTCAGAAAGTTTAATAATTGCAATTTTTTCTAATAGATAAATTTCCAAAATGTCAGTTAAAGTTCCATCAGTGATCAAAATAATTCGCTGAAGTGTACTTAATTCAGCAAGTTCAATTGGGCTTCTGCTTAAACTATTTTTCAATAATTGAATTTTACATTTATCAAGTTCTTGTGCCTGTAGCATGAAGATAATTCCTTTGCAAATAATAAGGCAAAAAGGTTGCAGAAGTTAATTAAAAATTAACTTTGCAGATACCAAGTTTGTCAATGGTCTTAATAGTACGAATTCTACTTTTATGAAATATTTTGAGCAACCATTTCTCCTATTGCTATGGAAAAATTCACTTTTATTCCGGCTTCAAAGTTCGGTAATTTTTGCTTTGATGCTTTTTCTGAAGCAATTATGGAACATAAGTAGGTGGGCTGAGAAAAAACAAAATGTGTAAAGAAAAGTAAAATCGCCCAAAACTTCTTCACTCTTGCCTTGCCATAACGACAATTTTTAACGCCAACCTACTTAATGTTAAAATTTGCCCCTTTCTAGAATATTAATGAGGTTTTCTAAATCTGGCAGGACTGTAGCTAGTTCCCTGGCGTTTTTACGCCATTTTTCCGCCGACGGGGTGGATAAGGTTCGTTGAGCGATCGCTAAAGGTTGAGAAAGCATTTGCTCAATATGTTGATCTTGATGGAGTTGGGCAAATTCGGCGATGTCGTTGATGGTTTTTTGCGATCGCTCAATCAAGTCCTGATAATTAACCAAGCGCCAACAAGAGGAGGGCAGGGTTTTTAGGTCTTCTATCAGGTAAGAATTCGCTGTTTTCCACTGATAAGCGGCAATTTCAACCAATGAGGACTTTTGCAAAGATGACCATTCGGGAACGAGGAGAAAACTCCAATTGCGATAAGGCCAACCTGGTAGGGGTTGATAGGAAATAAACCGCTGCGATCGCCACCCTTCCATTAAACTACTGATATTTTCTTTAGGTTCTCGATAGAGATAGATAAAGAGAGCATCAGGAAATATGGCTTTTATGAAAGGAACTCTCAGGGCGTTCTTGGGTGTTTTTTCCAGAAACCGAATTTTATTTGGCCGTTCTGACTCAGGAAGATGGAGATATTTCACTCCTTCCCGATTTTGCAATTGTTGAACAAAGCGTTTTTTCAGATTTAAACCAATTTCTGAGGTAGCATCACTTTCTATCAAGCGATTAGAACTAAAATTTCGCGCTCTTGGGTGTAACGCCGGAATCCCTTCGATAATTTCATGACTTTCATCGCCAATTGTCCACAAATCAGGAAATTGAGCTAGGGTTTCAAATAATAAGCTACTCCCGGCTCTAGGCGCAGAAACGATAAAAATCGGCTTTGTAAACTCTGGAATTGGGAAATTTTGGTTTTTATCCTCCTCTAACTTGGCTTTCAGCTTGCTTCTGGCTATAGATAGCTGCTTACTCAAGGGTACGGAAACAGGTTTGGGTGTTGACAACATGGAAATAATGACGTTAACTGCCCCATTTCCTGTTCCTGATGGGGGTAGCCATTTTTTTGCCAAGGGGGCTATTTTTTCGCCAAAATCTGCGATCAAATCACCATAGGCTAGTTCCCCTCGGTAGTGGTTTCCAAAGTCTGTAAAAGCCTTTTGCCATTGATATTTAAAGTCTTCCAACCTCTCAATCAACTGCTCTATATCCATTTGAGGAATTAGGGAATCTTTGAGATCCCCCAAAATAGCGATCACTTGTTCCTCAATTTCCGAGGGAGTTAAAATTGGTAAATCATTGAGTTGGGACACAGGCAAATTCATGGGATTTTAGCTGATATTTTTCAAAGATGCTGCTAAGGTTTCCCCTACATAGTCTCCATACAGAATACCTTTGGAGGTTAATTCAATTTCTGTGTTCGATACTTTGATAAAACCCCCGCTTTCCAGTTGGTTTAAAGTTGCACCGCAGAGAAATTGTAATTTAAATCCGTGTCTTTGCTGAAATCTCACTAAATCAAAGCGTAATAGCTTCATACCTAGTAAAACTTCCCGCACTATCCGATCTAAGCTAGTGAACTGATAACCACGCGCTAAAGGCAGTTCTCCTGTTGTCATCAGGCTGGTATATTTTTCCATGTCGCTGGTATTTTGCAGCAAAGAATCGCCTAAGTATCCAAATGCAGAGACTCCAAAGCCATAGAAGTCCATGCCCTGCCAACTGTTAAAAATGTATTCGCTACGAGCGCTTGCTTTGTTGGTATAAGTAAAATGACTCCAAGGTTGATAATCTGCCCTTTCCAGGCGTTCCATTGCCAACTCCATAAAGTGCATTTCTAGCTCTTCTGATGGCAATTCTATGATGTCTTCCCGGACACCTTGCTGAAATACTTCTGTATTAGCAAAGGCTTCCATCTTGTAAACTGTAATACTTTCTACCCCTGTTTTCAGAGCGCATTCTAGGCTTTCTTTCCAGGTTTCTGTGGTTTCTCCAGCTAATCCACTCAATAAATCAATATTGATTGCCCATTGTCCATTACCGGCTTTTTGAGCCACATCTATCGCCCGATAAGCCTGTTTTTCGTCGTGTCCCCGGCCACTTAATTTAATGATTTCATTATTAAAAGACTGGATTCCTAAACTCAGACGATTTACCCCTATTTCTCTGAGAACATTCATTTTTGATGGGGAAACACTCAGAGGTTCTGCTTCCACTGAAAACTGGATTCTTTGATCAAAAAGATGAAAATTTTCTCGTAAAGCTGAGACAATTTGGACTAAGTGATTTTCTTCCAGAACTGTGGGCGTTCCTCCACCAAAATAAACGGCTTTAATGGGTCTTTTACTTAAATTAAATTTCTCTGCAACCATTTTAATTTCTTGGCAGAGCGCATCTACATATCCAGGGATTTCCGGTCTTTCTTTCAGATCCACAGTTTTGTAATAACAGAAAGCACATCGTTGGGTACAAAAAGGAATATGAATATAAAGACAAAGAGGATCTTCTTGGAGTTTTTCATTCACTACGCCTCTTTTCCACTGCCGAAACGGGGGATAATTAGGATTTAGTGGCAGACGCTTAGGGGTTTGGATTTCCGAACGTTCAACTGTTAAAGTCATGATTTTTAATAACCTAGTGTGTATTGAGAAATGCTGATTAAAATTGGGTGTAGAAAACCACGACTACAAAGGTATTTCTGCGAACTCTCTATCATGTTTAGTGGTTAACTTTTCACATTTGCTGACATTTTCTGAGCAATAAAATCAGCTAAAACATTGAGGTTACTAAAGGATTCTAGATTTAACTCAGAGTCGGAAAACTCAATATTAAAATGCTTTTCGGTTAAGGCAATTAATTCCACAATGGCGATGGAATCTAATCCTAATCCGTCTTCAAATAGGGAAACTGTTTCATCAATTTCTTCTTCTTTAAGGTTGACATCCAACTCTTGGGCGATAACAGTTTTCAGTTGATTAACGATGGTTGTAGTCATTTCAAGACCTCTTTGGTAAAACACTAATTAATTTTTGTCTATCAATCTTACCATTGGGTAACATTGGTAAGGTTTTGATAATAAGTATTTGATCGGGAATAGCCCGCTTCAATAAGATATTAAAACATGATGCTTTAATATCAGTTTCATCAAGATTGGCACTCTTTGACAAGATACAGAAAGCAACTAAACCTTTCCCCCTTTGACTTTCCCCGTAGGATTCTACCACAACGGTTTCAATTCCCGTAATCTTTTCCATATTCTTTTCAATATCAGAAAATAATACTAAAAATCCATCACGGTTAACGCTGCGATCGCATCTTCCCCAAACTTCTAGATGACCTTCTGCACGGAGTTTTCCCAGGTCTTTCATGGCTATATAACCATCTGGCTCTGTTTGTTCGGGTATAATTGGCTGACCTGCTGTATCAACATAACCATCAAAACCATAAGGATGATGACAGTAAATCTCTCCAACCCCTTGTTCTTGAGCGTCTACAGACTGGGGTTTTATTCGTATTTTTACCCCAGACATAGGTAAACCCACAGTTTGACAACGCACATCTTTTTCGTCTTTGGGACTACCAGCAGCGATCGCTCCCATTTCTGTACTACCGTATAATTTAACTAAACAGCCAAAATTCTGTTCATACTTCGTAAAGGTATCCTCTTTAATCCCATCTCCCGCAATTACCGTCAGTTTATAATCTCTAGCTGATTTTCGTCCTTTAATTAAGGTTTTGCAAAAGCTAGGAGTCATAAAAGCGACATTAGGATTAAAGTCTTTTTCTCTTTGCAAATATCTGAGTAGGTTTGCACCTTTTTGCAGATCAATAGCAGCACCAACGGCTACACTGGGAAGAAAAGCAGCCCCCAAACCATACATATGATAAAGAGGGACAGGAATAGCAACTCGATCATTAGGGCTTAATGTCAGTCTTTCCACACAATTAAGAGCATTTTTTAGCACTTGCTCATGGGAGTGAACAACCATTTTGGGATTTCCCGTACTCCCAGATGTCCGCATATACAGCTTTTTCCCCCCATCATCAATCGGTTGATATTCCTCGTTTTCGGTGATTTTTAACCAACTATCAAATTTTGTGAGGTCATCTATTTTTCCTAGATTTTCCCTAGTTGGGATCATTTGATAGTGACAAAATGAAGGAATAACAGCAGGTTGATCTGCTTGAGGTAGCAAGAGAAAACTATAGCCTTTTTCCAGCAAATACAACAAAGTTAAGGCACTAGGCAGGGAATTTTCACATTCTAGAGCTAAACAGTCTGTAATACTAATCTTGTTTTTTTCCAAGAATATTGATAAATCCTCGAAAATGTCTATAACATCCTGCCAAGAACAGGTTAATTGTCCATCAGTTAGGGTGCTTTCTGGCTGTAAACTCACAGCAGGGATATTTTGAGTGAAAAACATGATTAATCAATTTCGGTGCTTAAATTTCAGGAGTTTAACACCTGAGATAACAAAATTTTCGGGCGATCGCTGCTAAAAAAATTTAAAAAATACAATTCTTTAGATATTTTGACAAAATCACGTCCGTAGTATAACCTAAGCAAGCAAACATACCAGGTACTCTTATGGAAAAAAAACGGGGTTTTATACTGTGGCTGACAGGACTCAGCGGTGCAGGTAAAAGTACACTTTCTCACGGCATAGAGAGTGTACTCAAGGAACGCGGAATTTCAGTAGAAGTTCTAGATGGAGATATAGTCAGAACAAATCTTTCCCAAGGTCTGAGCTTTAGCAAAGAAGACCGCGATACTAATGTTTATCGTGTTGGCTTTGTTGCAAATCTACTGAGCCGAAATCAAGTAGGAGTAATTGTTTCTTTAATTAGTCCCTATCGAGATGTGAGAAATAAACTGCGTAAAATAACTACAAACTTTATAGAAGTATACGTGAATGCCTCTTTAGAGGTTTGTGAAGCAAGAGATGTGAAGGGTCTGTATTTAAAAGCTAGAAGTGGAGAGATCAAAGGCTTTACTGGCATTGATGATCCTTATGAAGAACCAATGAATCCTGATATTGTTTGTTATACGTCAGTCGAAACCATCGAGGAAAGTATAGCTAAGGTAATTGGTTTTCTCACAGAACAAAATTACCTTACAGATGCGTAAGCTGTCACGGATTTAAATTGTTGCTTGAGACAAGGGAACAGGCTTCGCTGTGAGCGTTAGTGGTCAGTGAGCCTCTCAAACTGCCGAACGGGAACAGATAAGAGTTTGATGGTTTAATTTTCTCACTTCACTAAATCAAATTTAGCTGCGTATTAGCTTAATTCATAATTGCAGTAGTTCAGAGTGGAGTTGAGTATAGTTGGTTGAGGCGATCGCGGTGATCGCTCACTTGGGATAAACTCTCACCTAATTCTTCTAATCGGCGCAGCAGTAGATAATTTACAGTTTCGGTTTGACAATCAATTAATAATTGTTGTAATTGGGTGCGTTTTCCTAAATCTTCATAAATTTTATCTACTTCCCAACCCCAATCATCTGGGCTGGGAACAGTATCTAGGAGTGGATCAGTATAAATATAAACAATAATTTTCATGGGGAGAAATAAGGGAGAATTGGATCTTTTCCTCAATTATTAATTGCAAAAACTCGACTAATCTCCTAATTATGCAATACTGATGACATTTTCTGAGGTGTTTTATAAACTGTGAGTCTGCAAACTGATATTGAAACAACAAACTTTTTGTTGAAAAATACAAAAGCAAAAGATAGCAATTTATCAGTAATTATATCCACTCTCTAATTTGTCATCAATTGACATGATAATATGAATTCTCTTCCAGTTGACATAGTTGAACCACTGGATATTCAAACTTCCAATCTTGACTCTTCACTAATTAAACAGTTTCCTAAGCAATTTACTAAAAACGATATTCGTACCAGTTTACAAGCTTCTACGGCAGATGCTATTTTTGCATCTATTTTTTCTTTGAGTACGGGGGGAATTTTAGTCAGTAATTTGTTAGTCGAGTTGGATGCTACTCCAGTGATATTTGGAATGCTATCCTCAATTCCCATGCTGGTAAATTTTGTTCAACCTGTGGGTGCTTACATTTCCGAACAGACTACCAGTAGATTCAAGTATTCTCTCTTAACCTTTGGAACTTCTCGTTTATTATGGCTAATTCTGGTAATTGGTATTTTCGCTAATAATTCCAGTGTCCTAAATTCCCAACAATTGGTAATATTAACACTGTTAATTGTTCTTTTTAGTCATCTTTTAGGAGGATTAGGAAGTGCATCTTGGCTAAGTTGGTTAGCAATTATTATTCCCCGCAGGTTACGAGGGAGATATTTTGGGATTCGGAATAGTGCTTGTCATCTGACGAATTTAATATGTATTCCTTTAGCGGGATTAGTAATATCACATTGGTATGGTGGAACTATCCAAGGTTATGGATTAGTTCTATCTTTAGGGACTATTTGCGGAATTATTAGTTTGTTTTGCCAGTATTTCCAAGTAGATGTCAATCCACAATTACAAAATCAGTATAGTTTAAATGGTTGTGAAAGTCCTCCTGAAGATATTTGCCAAGAAAAAACTAATTGGACTAGTATTATTGGGAAGAACTCTAAATTCTTACTATTTCTACTTTATTTCAGTATTTGGATGTTGGCTGTGCATTTGAGCGCACCTTTTTTCAACTTCTATTTATTAGATACTTTAGATTTAGATGTTACTTTAGTAACTATTTATAGCAGTCTTCAGACTGGGGCAAATCTGTTAGTGTTGATTTTATGGGGGAAATTAGCTGATAGAATTGGTAATCGTCCCATTCTCATCTGTGTTGGCTTTTTAGTCGCAATTACACCATTATTATGGTTAGGAATTGGTAATCATCAACTTGATTTTTGGCTATGGTTGCCGCTTTTACATATTTTTACTGGCATCACTTGGGCAGGTGTTGATTTATGTAGCACTAATATGTATCTGGGAATTGCTCCTGCGAAGAATAAATCTATCTATTTTGCCATTGTTGCGGCTGTAGGGGGGGTAAGTGGAGCTTTAGGAACAACAATCGGTGGTTTTATTGCCCAAAGTCCTAATTTTGGCGGTTTATTAGGCTTATTTGCCCTTTCTAGCCTGTGCCGACTATTAGGGCTACTTCCCCTGATTTTCGTCCAAGAACCGGGAAAGTAGGAGTTCTGAAGAATGAAGAATGAAGAATGAAGAATGAAATTTCTCTCCTACTCCTCCTACTCCCCTTACTTCCCCCACTCCCCCTACTCCCCCCACTCCCCCACTCCCCCACTCCCCTACCCCCCTACTCCCCTACTCCCCCTACTCCCCCTACTCCCCCTACTCCCCCTACTCCCCTACTCAACAGTAGCGGAACTCAATTTCATTGTTTCCCACAAAACCATATTTGGTGCTGTTGTGGGGAGTGGTTGATGGAGGGCAATTAGTTGTGCCAAGGTATTTTTTAATTGTGTCCGGGGGACGATATCATCAACAAACCCGTGTTTAAGTAAGTCTTCGGCGGTTTGGAAATCTTCTGGTAGTTTTTCTCTGAGGGTTTGTTCAATTACCCGTCTACCAGCAAAACCAATTGTTGCTTTAGGTTCGGCGATGATGAGATCACCTAACATGGCGAAACTGGCGGTAACACCTCCGGTAGTGGGGTTGGTTAAAATGGGAATATATAATAGTTTGGAGTCTCGGTGACGTTGGAGGGCGGCGGATATTTTTGCCATTTGCATTAAAGACAGCATTCCTTCCTGCATTCTCGCACCGCCTGATGTGCAAATGATGACTACAGGATAACGGCGTTGGGTGGCTTGTTCAATCATGCGGGTGAGTTTTTCACCGACGACAGAACCCATGCTTCCACCCATGAACCGGAAGTCCATGACTCCTAATGCTATGGGTAAGGTGTTAATTTGACCTAATCCAGTTTTGACAGCATCTACAAGTCCTAGTTTTTCTTGTGTTTCTCGTAAGCGATCGCTATAGAGTTTGCGATCGCGGAATTGTAAGGGATCAGTAGGATATAAATGCTCATCTAATGGTTTCCAAGTATTAGCATCAATTAATTGGCGAATCCGTTCATCACTATCAACTCGATTATGATGACCACAATCAACGCAAACCATTTGATTAGCTCTTAAATCTTTTGTATAGCTCAGAACACCACACTTAGGGCATTTATGCCATAAACCATCGGCAATTTCCCGTTCTTGGCGTTCTGAATTGGTGCTTCCCGATTTACGCCGATTTGCGAACCAATCAAATAGAGACTTTAAACCGCGTGATTCTTCGTTGTTTGCCATTTTTATTTTATGTAATTAGGTATTAGGTCAAAATCAGAACTATGATTTGGCTGATTAAATGTCTTAACTATGATTTGTGTGACTGTTTTGATTTGGATGATTAGTTAATCATAAAAATCATAAAAATCATAGTTTAGACATATTACCAACATCTCAAATCTCAATGGGGTAATAGCAGCTACAGTCAGTATGGATACAGGCTTGGGTTGATAAAACCATAAGCATGAAAAAAAGATTTAAAAAATGATCTTAATATCCAGGCAAAAATAATCTCAGATAGTTGGACAAAATAGTTTCACCACAAAAAACAGTGATTACCGCACCTAACGCGAGGAAGGGTCCAAAAGGCATTTTTTGTCCCATTTGGTGACGGGAGAGGATAATTGCGCCCCCACCGATGAATACTCCCAAAATGCAGGAAATAAACCCCGCTATGAGTAAATAACGCCATCCTAACCATGCTCCCATCATAGCAGCTAATTTAGCGTCACCTGCACCCATGACCGTTTTGCCAAAAGCCATAGAACCTAAAAGGGCGATCGCATCAAACAACCATAAACCCAGAACGGCACCGGCTATTCCGGTTATTAAGCGTTTTGATAAGCCCACCGCAGTCGGTTCTGATAGCCAACCAACAGATATTTGAAAGACTATTCCTAAAATTAAACCCGATTTAGTCAACGGGTTGGGTAGGGTCATTGTATCTAAATCTATAAGAGATAGAGCCAATAACCAACTACAAAAAGCCCAATATCCCAGGGTAAAAATTGAAAATTGAAAAACCCAAAATACTATTAAAAATATTATCCCTGTTAACGCCTCTATTAATGGATAACGGCGAGAAATCTGAGTTTGGCAATAACGACACCGCCCTTTTAACCACAACCAACCAAAAACTGGGATATTATCATAGGCTTTTAACCTATTTAAGCACTTGGGACAGCGAGAAGGTGGCCACAGCACTGATAACCCAGTCGGTAGCCGATAAACTACAACATTAATAAAACTACCGAGAGATGTCCCCAAGACAAAAACAATGATACTTGCTGGAATATAAATCAAAATGTCCATATTGTTATTTGTCAGTTGCCAGTTGACTAATACATATAGGACTCAATTTGATTTAACGGGACAAAGCATTCCTGTGGTAACAGCACTGGGTAATGAGTAAAAATCACCTTACCCCGATGAGTTACCCGACTAATTGCTACCCCTGTAGCTTTTCCTACTATTTCTGGATGGACTTCACAGTAGGTATAGTAAATGTGACTAGCGGCTCTAATTACAGTAGGATCAATCAAAGACGGGTGCTTTTTTGGTGAGGTAAAGTTTGCTTGTTCTTGTTGTAAAGCGTACACTATTTGCTTTTATGTAAGTTATAGATTTGCTCTTAGTTTATCTGAAAATTTTCACAATAGATGCTGAAATTTCCAGATTTATCCTTTAACGTGATTTTAATTCGAGAATTTCCATGAGTGCTTCACCCATAGCTTGACAACCGACTAGTTTCATTCCTGGGGACATAATATCTCCTGTGCGATAACCTTGTTGTAAAACTTGTAACACACTATTTTCAATTAAGTCTGCTGCTTCTGGTTGGTTGAAAGCATAACGCAACATCATGGCGGCACTTAAAACCTGTGCTAGAGGGTTGGCTTTATCAAGTCCGGCAATATCTGGGGCTGAACCGTGAACTGGTTCATAGACACCAGGACCATCAGCACCCAAACTGGCAGAAGGTAACATTCCTATACTACCAGTTAACATCGCCGCCGCATCGGAGAGAATGTCACCAAATAGGTTGCCTGTGACAATTGTATCAAATTGTTTGGGGGCGCGAACTAATTGCATGGCAGCGTTATCCACATATAAATGAGATAATTCCACATCAGTATACTCTAAGGAAAGTTGAGTGATGCGATCGCGCCACAATTGAGATACTTCTAACACATTGGCTTTATCTACAGAACAGAGTTTACCACCCCGCTTCCGCGCTGTTTCAAAGGCTACGCACCCAATCCGTTCAATTTCCGATTCTGTGTAAACCATCGTATTTACACCGCGTTTTTCTCCGGTTTCGGTAGTAAAAATACCTTTGGGTTTACCAAAATAAATTCCGCCTGTGAGTTCCCGCACCACCATAATATCTACACCTTCCACAACTTCCCGTTTCAAGGTAGAAGCGTCAATTAATTGGGGAAGAATTTTTGCAGGACGTAAATTAGCAAATAGTTCTAACCCAGCCCGCAACCCTAACAAACCTGCTTCTGGGCGTAAATTCGAGGGTAGAGAATCCCATTTATAACCACCAATAGCAGCCAGGAGGACGGAATCACTATTGCGGCACATATCTAAGGTGACAGCAGGTAGAGGTTCGCCGGTTGCGTCAATAGCAGCGCCACCAATTAAGGCTGTAGAAAATTCAAAGCTAAGATCAAATCGGTTCCCTACGACTTTTAGCACGTCCACCGCTACGGACATAATTTCAGGACCAATGCCATCGCCAGGAAGTAAGGTAATGCGGTAGTTTTGAGTCATAGTCAGGTTTTGCTGGGTAAATGTTTGTAGATAAAATATCATACCTAGCAATTGTGCCAAATGGCGTGTTTAATTTTTTGGGCAATTTTGTTGATGATTGGTAATTATAAAAATTATTACCCAGTTCCCATTCCCCAATCCCCAGTCCCCAGTCCCTAAATCCCATCAATTTCAATTAACTTTTGTCGAGATGTTGTCCCAGATTTAATTATGATCGAGGATTTAGAAACATCAAAATTTTTGGCTAATAGTTTAATTAACTCTTCATTAGCTTTACCATCTACAGGTGGTGATTTTAAATGTACAGTTAAACTACCATCTGCTGATTCTTCAATCTTTTGCTGTTTGGAGTTTGGTTTAACTTTGACTCTTTTTTGCATGATTTATTCTCCAGAGTTTTTCTAACCACAACTAACCCAAAATAGGATCTAAAAGATAATGAAGAAAATCCCACTGCACCATAATTATTTAACCATTCATGTCCTATTCCTGGATAATATTTAAAGAAAGAAACTATCACAACAACGATGAGTGTGGAAATGATAATTAATTTCGTTGGTTGACGGTTGTGGAGTATTTTTTATGAATAGGTAATTAGCTATTTATAGCCAAATTTACCCAATACCCAACATTCTATTCACTTGTGGTAATGCTAAAGGTTTCCGTTCGATATTTTGGAAACATTCAATTTTTTTAAGTTGTATACAAGCAGTTTTGAAATTACTGATTTTCAATAAAACAATATCTTGATAAACTGCATCTTGGGGACTTTTTATTTCTGTCACTAAATCCTGTAATTGATTTTGGCTAATAGCTAAATTCAGATATTTCAAAAATACTTCTCTTTTTTTAGAACGGACACTTACTAAATACCAATTATTAGTGGTTTGTTCTGATGAGTTTGAATCTATAGTTTCGATTGGTGGCATGATTGACAGTGTAATTTTCTTGAATTTATTGAAAGAGCGAATTTTCAACTGTGATTTTTTTGATTTGTTTGACTAATTAATCATGAAAATTAAATGAATACTAGAAATCATAGTTCCGACTAATTAATCATCGAAATTAAATAAATCACGCAAATCATAGTTCTGAATTTAGCCAATATTTATAAGCTGCATAAGCTAATGTGACTACTCCAGTAATAATAGCAGATTCATCAACTTCAAATTGAGGATGATGCAACGGATGGTTAATTATTCTCTCTTCATAGCCTACACCTAAACGAAACATTGAACCAGGGGCGTGTTCTAAATAAACAGAAAAATCTTCTGCACCTAAAGATGGTTCTGGTAAAATTCGTACACAATTATTAGTCCAAGCTTCTTCCGCTGATGATTGTAATAATTGTGTTAGGGCATTATCATTTTGGACACTGGGTACACCTCGATGATAGTTAACTTGATATTTTGCATTGTAAGAATTACAAACATTAGCAACTATATTTTCAATCCACTGTGGTAGTTTGTCGCGGGTTTCTGGGTGAAGCGATCGCACTGTTCCCAATAATTGTACTTTATCAGCAATCACATTTGGCGCTCTTCCCCCATTAATTTGTCCAATACTCAACACTACAGGACGCAAAGGATTTTGAGTACGGCTAATAGCTTGTTGCAATGATGTAATCACTTGCGCTGCAATCCAGATTGCATCTATGGCTTCATGGGGACGCGCACCATGTCCAGATTCACCAATAATAATAATTTCTAAATTGTCTGCTGCGGCTGTTAATGCACCGTAGCGAATACCCACTGAACCCGCAGGAATGGAAGGAAAAACGTGCAACCCTAAAATAGCCGCGACATTATTCATCACTCCATCTCTTACCATCCAATTTGCACCCTGGGCAATTTCCTCAGCGGGTTGAAATAAAAACCGCACCTTTCCACCCAATTCTGAGGCAATTTGGGAAAGTACCATCGCTGTCCCCAAACCTACCGTAGTATGAATATCATGTCCACAAGCGTGCATGACTCCTTCAATCCGAGAGGCATATTCTAAGCTTGTGCGTTCTTGAATGGGCAAAGCATCCATATCAGTGCGAATTGCTAAGATTCTATCACTAGATTGAGTTCCTTGTAATTCACCAATGACACCTGTTTTACCTATACCTTCTTCTACGTGCAAGCCATTAGCGGATAACACACCTGCAACAAAGGCAGCAGTTTGATATTCTTCGCCACTAAGTTCTGGATGCGCGTGAATATGGCGACGGATTTCAACTAAGCGGGATGATATGTTTGTTGTTAAGTCTTTGATTCGGTTTAGCATAGGAATAATTTTAATTCATTCACCTTATTTAAATCTAGAATTTTGACAGCTTTAGCTGCTACCAGCATTCTGACTAATTTTATCGGCTTACCTGCTAATTTTTCAGCATCAAAGAACACAACCAAATTACCTCTCTTTAAGATCAAAGTCTTGACATTAACACTAGATTGTACTATGTATCTTAACTCTTGCAAACACATTGTGGGTATTAGCTGCGATCGCTCCTTCCCCAATATACAACAATGGGTGGGGTGATGACTTTCTCTAATTAATTGAATTGCCGCATTAACTTTGGGAGGATTTCCATTTAATACATGACTCTTTATGAATATATTTTCATTATATTATATTAACCATTACCATAATTTACTAATTTGAACTAAATTTAGATAGTTTATAAATAATATCTTACGAATAGGCACTTTGCTAAGAGATCGTTATCAAATTACCGAAATTTCATCTAATCATACGGGTTTTGGTATTACCTATAAAGTCAAAGATTCTAATCACTCAAATCAACCAATTCGGATTTTAAAACAACTTAAAAAACTTACCGCATCTAAATTAGATATTAAAAAAATGGTAGTAATTTAACTTGTACAGTTGATATTTTTAAGGTATTTAAATCCATTTTAAATCCATTTTAAATCCAGGGAATAAATTCCCTGTCTGAAAGCTAAAGTCGGTTGAAACCGACTGAATGGAAGAATTTTTTAGTCCGGTTTAACGGACTTGGGCTATTAGACTGGGAATTCATTCCCAGACGGGTTATGAAACAAACCGAAAATTAACCAATTACCAAATTATCAAATACCAGGAGTATCATCTATGAAATTACACAAATTATCCCATTTATGATTATATTAGGAATAACGAAAACTATGGAAATCAATAATATCATGGATGATACAGAAATTAAAATCAAAGGTATCAAAGCACTATATGAATCTCTTGGTTCAGCAGCAGCTATGCGTTTCTTAACGTTGCTACATAAAACCCCTACTGATTATGTAGAAATCTCAAAAACAATATATCAAGATCAAAGTATTGAGGAAATTTTTGCTAGGGCAAAACAAAATTGGCAAGATTAATTATATCAACAAGCAATGGATAAATTAGCACAATACCGGAATATTATCAAAAAAATATTGACTGAATATTACGAAATGACTAATACTCAAATTTCAAAAAAATGTGAATTTGAAGTTAGTGAACGTTTAGCTATTGATGAAACCAGATATCAATATATTTGGTTTCGTTTTGGTTGGGATGACAAAAAGCAAATACAGCATATCATCATTTATCTTACCATTAAAAATGGCAAAGTTTGGGTAGAAGAAGATGCAACAGATTTATGTGTAGTGGATGATTTACTATCAGCAGGAATACCGCAAAATGATATTGTTTTGGGTTTCCATCATCCCAGTAAAAGAGTTTTTACAGAGTGAATTTAGAAACCAATCTCCCAAACCATCATTTTTCACACTGTGTGGCATCTAGGTTTGCTTTGGGTACTTACAGCACTTCCTGATGTTATGAGGTACAGTTTTTTATCGCCAAACCCGTAGGGGCGCAGGGCCTGCGCCCTCCATTCTATTTCATGAGAACGAGAATTGCTGTATTCAGCAAACCCTAAATAAGTTTAAGTTATAAATACTGCCCACATTCCGCAGGTGTTTTTTGAATTTTCGGAATTATCCATAACCCAATGATAACAAGGCTTTCAGACAATGACACGCAATTCTTACTAGGGCGATGCCTTCGGCGCGGCGTAGCCATCGCACCTCTATGCTAAATCTCAAATCAAGCTTATTGAGAATACTGTCAATAAATTAGTATTTTACCACAAGATACCAGATCCCCGACTTCTTAGATCAATTTACATTTTATTGACAAGATTAAAAAAGAAGTCGGGGATATTCTTTATCTTCTTTATGCTTTATTTTAAGAATATCCAATTTCTATCATTTTGAAAAATTCCTGCACTACTTCATCTGGATTGTTATAACATCTTTGGGCATCAAATCTTTCTACAACTTTGATACCGTTTTTCTTGAAAATGCGTTCTCTTTCTTGTTCTTCAACTCTGCGTTCTGCGGTGTGAAAGGGTCCATCAACTTCTAAAACTCCCCATTTACCGTTATAACAAATGAGAAAATCAGCTTCTTTATTTTCTCTACCTTTGGCTGTGTTGAGTCGTGCTAAGGAGTTGGGTACAAATAAAACTCCAGTTCTGTCTAATGCTTCAGCAATTTTGATTTCTGTTTTTGAGCGGAAACGTAGATTTTCCCAAGTGTGAATTATTGAGTTTGAATAAAATTGAACACCTTGGTTATTAGAAGTATTATCTACATCAATATTTTTTTCTGTTTTATTAACAGTATTATCATTTTCAAGAGTTTTGCTTATAATTAAATTTGTGTTTTCTATAATTTTTTTATATAAACTGGCAAATTCTCCAGGTGCAAAGTTACCGTTAATAGGTCGTCTTTCTGTGTTGTTAAAATCAAGATAATAATCTTGAATTGTGAGATCGAGATATACATATTCACAAATTACTTTATCCAAGTTTGTTTTAATATTAATCTGCCAATCTTTTATACAAGAACCTGTTAAGGTTGCATTGTGAAAATTTGTACCAACTACTTGCGATGTGGTTAAATTAGCCCTACTTAGGTCAGCCCAACTCAAGTCAGCCCAACGCAGGTCAGCCCCATTCAAGTCAATCTCAATTAGGTTAGCCTCAAACAGACCAGCGCAAATTAGGTTAGCTTTACTCAGGTCAGCCCCATTCAGGTAAGTTCCAGTCAGGTTAGCCCCACTCAGTTCAGCATCACTCAGATTAGACCTACTCAGATCAGGTATTATATCTGAATTTTCATCTCTCCAATTATTCCAAACCTCTACTCCTTGCCTCAGTATTGCTAAATGCTCTGGATTTGCCATAATCTAGTTTTTATACCTAAAATTGCCAATATTCGGATTTTAACCTAATTTCATTAAGTTTAATCAAAATAGCGATCGCATTTAGCATTAACCAGATTTTTCAAATGTTTTCTATGACACAATAATTTATGTTGTGTTTTTTGGCTACTGATGTTAACTCAAGCAGAATTTGAGGAATTTATAAATGATACGACAAAACAAATTGATGGTAATATTTTATGGATTGAAGATGAAGACCATTCTCCTGCTGTAGAATTTCGTGTTGAACTTACCTCAAATCCTGACTATCCCATTTTCGTCAAAGGTAGTTATAACCCCCTAACAGAAAAACTCACCTACGCACTCATCCATCGCGCTGCTGGTAGAATATATGCTTTGGATTTGGGACAAGATCATAAAAATCCTGATGGAAACCTAGTAGGAGAAAAACACAAGCATCGCTGGAGAGAGCCGTATCGAGATAAAGAAGCTTATGTTCCAGAGGATATAACTGCTCCTGTCACCGATCCAGTCAAAGTATGGCAACAGTTTTGTCTAGAGTCGAAAATAAAGCATAATGGAATTATGCAAGATCCACCGCCATTACAGTTAGATTTATTCCTCTAATGTTAACCCCTTGCCAAGAAATTGCCAGAACGATTGGAGAGTTGTTTACCTGTTCAACGGTCAACGACTATATCCGTATACGTACCCCATTACTTTATCCTGATGGTGACGTTATTGATATATATCTAAAGGAAAAAGAGGGACAATATATCTTAACAGATTTAGGTGAAACTTTACGCTGGCTACGGATGCAAACTATATCTGAGAAAAGGTCAGAAAAGCAAGAAACTCTAATTCAAGATACACTATTAACTCATGGTGTTGAAAGATATAAAGGAATGTTAATAATTAGAATACAAGAAAATGAAAACTTAGCTTCTGCTGTCACAACTTTATCGCAAGCAGCATTTAGAGTTTCTGATATTTGGTTTACATTTAGAACTAGAGCTTTTGAGTCAATTATAGAAGAAGTAGCAGAATTTTTAACAGAGAAACAAATACCTTTTGAGCAAAATAAGAAATTTGCAGGGCGTTCTGGACGTTCTCGAAAAGTAGATTTTTGCACCGAATATCGCCAACAAACATCATTAATTGATGTACTAAGTACAGCAAGTGTGGCAGCAGGTAATAGTAGGGCTGACAATGTTTTTACTGTTTGGTCAGACCTTAGCTACCTTCAAGAAAGAAATTACAAATTTATTTCATTATTTGACGATACCATAGACATTTGGAAACTTGAAAATATTACTCTTCTAGAACAAGTGTCTAATGTAGCATACTGGTCCCGCAAAGCTGAATTTCAAGAAATGCTCCTTATATAATATCATTTTTCATAAGTATATTAATGAAATTTGTAAAACCATCCCTAGAATACTATTTAAACCTTCAATATCCCGTCACTCTTTACCCTGACGCAGAACAAGGTGGATATGTAGCAGAAATAAAAGATTTACCTGGATGTTTAACTCAAGGAGAAACCCTAGAAGAGATAATAACAAATATCAATGAAGCGCGGGAATTGTGGATAGAAACAGCTTATGAAGCGGGGGATAATATTCCTTTACCCAGCGAAAAAGATATCATAAATGATCCACTAGCTGAGTTTATTGGTTTGGTAGAAAATGGGAGTTTAGCCCAAAATATAGATCAACAATTATAAGAAACTATGAACAAGACACTTTTACAACAAAATTAAATTAATATATATCTGTCACAATCAACCATATTATTATGACTAAAGTAAACCTAGTACAAAACGGCGTAAATAAACCAACCATTCTAAATCCTCCAAAGGCCTATACTGTCTTCATTTTGACTTTTGACTTTTGACTTTTGACTTCCGCCTTGCGGTACTAGACTTACCCCCAGCAGTATTTTCAGCCCGTCGTCTTTCCCCAGATGATTTTGTGCGTGATATGCGCCTAGCAGCAGCTATATTTTGGTATCAAAAAAACGAAATCTCCCAAGAAAAAGCCGCACAAATAGCAGGCTTAAACCGCCGTGATTTTATTTTAGCCCTTTCTCGTCAGCAAATAGATGTGTTTTTTGTAGAGTTTGATGATTTACAAGAAGAGTTAAATCGTGTCTGAAAAATCACTGTCCTAATTTATCTAACAATTGTTGAGACAGAGGGTTAAATTCTCAATTTGTCAACTCACAACTTTTATTAACTGGGGAACTAAAGCTTTTAAAGCATTACCACGATGGCTAATTGATTTTTTTAAATCCGTCGTCATTTGAGCAAAAGTCAATTGTTTCTCTGGTACATAAAAAACCGGATCATAACCAAAACCACCATCTCCAGAAGGTGCAAATAAAATTTCACCGTGACAAATACCCTCAGATTGAATTACTATTTCTCCTTGAGGATTTGCAACTGCGATCGCACACACAAATTGAGCTTGGCGATGTTCCTGATCACTTAATTCTCTTAATAGCCTTTCAATCCTTTCTGTATCCGTGTCTCCATAACGCGCAGAATATACACCCGGCGCACCATTGAGCGCATCTACCTGTAAACCAGAATCATCAGCGATCGCCCAATTACCCGTAACTTTAGCAATTTCTGAGGCTTTCAGACAAGCATTTTCCGCAAAGGTTTCTCCCGTTTCTTCCACATCCAAATCTTCCGGTTTTAAAGCTAATTCCCAACCAGAATCAGCTAAATAAGCCTGCATTTCCTTCAATTTTCCGGGGTTTCCTGTCGCTACTACGAGTAATTTAGTCATCAGTTGTTAGTTGTTAATAAAAAGGTAATTACAGCGGTTTCCGCTCTTATGCTTATGAGCTACATCTTAGCCCCCTCATCGCTTGCGGGGAGGGGGTTGGGGGTGGGGGTCTTGTATTTCACTCAACCAAGAACCGCCATATCAAATTCTGAGATTATTTATGCTAAATTTTCCGAGAAATTCACTTTTTTATATAATTGCTTTAAAGATAATTCTACATTAATTGATGGCAAATTTATCATAGCATCTTCAGTTTCATACTCCGTTAAAATCCATTGATTTTCCGAAGTTTTCACATATTGCATCACATAATATTTAGTTTGGTCAATTAAAATATATTCTTTAAACTCAGGAATTGAGCGATAATAAAGAAACTTATCACCACGGTCATAATCTTTTGTTGATTTAGATAAAACTTCCACAATCAACACAGGATTAGTAACTATTGTAGTATTGGCACTGTAATAAACAGGCTGACCTTCAATTACCATTACATCAGGATAAATAAATTCTCGATAGCGTGGTATCCACAATTTCACATCACCAATGTAAATGTCATAGCCTAAATCATTTAACGCCACATTCAAGCTAGTTGCTAAATTTAACGCGAGTTTATTATGATTTGTTGTTCCACCAGTAATAGATATAATTTCCCCATCTCGATATTCATTTTTATAATCAGCTTTTTTTTCTAATTCTAAATATTCTTCTGGTGTATAGTAAGCTGTAACTACTTTGATTTCTTGGGTAGTAGTTTGTAATTTCATAGATCTATTTTAGTAATAGTTACTAATTGAATTTTACCTGATTTTGAATAGTTTGATAATCACTAAGAGACTTCCAATCATTACAAAACCCGTAGGGGCGCAGGGCCTGCGCCCTAATTTATATTACATTCAAAGGTTTTACTACTGACGGGGTTTCTTCTTGGAAACCTTTAATACAGGTAAAGGGTCAGCGGAAGACTGAGGAGGTAAATAATATTGAGCAACAGGTTCTTCTGGTAAAGCCGGACGCTGCTGCATTCGCCATAATTTAAAGACGAGAGCTATTCCGGCCGTTCCTAAACCAAAGGTGAAAAGTGACCAACTATCATCCAAACCACCAATCAGAGCATCTATTATTCCCACTGTTATCAATGCACTAATGATGGGTTCTTTGCGGTAGGCTGACTTTAAAAAACGAGGTAATACAGCATTCATCACAGCTTACTTAGTTCCAATTAGAGTTTTTGTATAAATTTACTCAGAACATCCCAGCTACAGTTTGTCTGTTTCATCAAAGGCAAATAATAGCATGGACAATTGTAATTTCCTTTGGCAAAAAAAAGGGAGTACGGTAATTAACACCCACAGAAGTGATTGCTTTGAGGATCATCACAGTTATTTCTATTGTACTAGGACTGAGGCAGTAAGTTAATTTGGGGAGACAGACTGTGAGGACAAAAATAAACCGAAAACTAATGTAGAGACGTTCCATAGAACGTCTTTACACCCAATTCATACTATCAGTAACGCCAAATTAGAAGTCTACTTTAAACCAAGCCATGCAAGTACACCTTGATTAGTAGCGTATTCGATTACTACCATTAAAATAAAGCCGATCATTGCCGCTCTGCCATTTAAACGTTCAGCATATTCATTGAAGCCAAATTTAGGTTCTTCTAATTTGGGGGTGATGGTTGGTTGTTGTTGTGTCATAATCAGTGATTCCTTTCTTGATAATTGGCAAACAAAAATTTACAGAGATTTTTCAAGTAAATTGCTGAAGATGGTCGTCGGTACTTAACAATTTTTAATTATTCTTTATCTATTGTAAGAAAACTGGCGGATTAGTCAAGGTGTAGCGTTAGGGAGAATAAAAATTTTGCATTTTGAATTACTGAATACGGAAATAATCAGCTAGGTACTGGCACGCTAAAGTGAAACAATAAAATATAAGAGGCTATCAATGGAAATTGGTGTTCCCAAAGAAACTAAAGATCAGGAATTTCGGGTAGGTTTAAGTCCTTCCAGTGTTCGGGTATTACGGGAAAATGGTAATAATATTTTTGTAGAAAGTGAAGCTGGTACTGGCGCGGGATTTACTGATGAAGACTACCGCAATGCTGGGGCAGAAATTGTCAAAACTGCCGATGCTGCTTGGAATCGAGAGTTAGTTATTAAGGTAAAAGAACCTTTGGTGAGCGAGTATCAATTCTTGCAAAAAGAGCAGTTGTTATTTACTTATTTACATTTAGCGGCGAATCGCCAATTAACAGAATATTTAATTGATTGTGGCACTTGTGCGATCGCTTATGAAACCGTAGAACAGCCAGGAGCAAATAAACTCCCCCTACTCACACCCATGAGTATTGTTGCCGGTCGGTTAGCCGTCCAATTTGGCGCAAGATTCCTAGAACGTCAACAAGGAGGCAGAGGCGTACTTTTAGGCGGTATCCCCGGAGTCAAAGCTGGTAAAGTCGTAATTTTAGGTGGTGGTGTCGTCGGTACAGAAGCCGCTAAAATCGCCGTCGGTATGGGTGCATTGGTGCAAATCTTAGATGTCAACGTGGAACGTCTATCTTACCTAGAAACCTTGTTTGGGTCGAGAGTAGAACTACTTTACAGCAACTCCGCCCATATTGAAGCCGCAGTCAAAGATGCCGATTTACTCATTGGTGCAGTCTTAATTCCTGGCAAAAAAGCCCCCATTTTAGTATCTCGTGAATTAGTTAAACAAATGCGCCCTGGTTCAGTGATTGTAGATGTTGCTGTTGATCAAGGTGGATGTGTAGAAACATTACATCCTACATCCCACACTAAACCAGTATACATTGATGAGGGAGTCGTACATTATGGTGTTCCTAATATGCCAGGAGCAGTGCCTTGGACATCCACGCAAGCCCTCAATAACAGTACCCTACCCTATGCTGTCCAGTTAGCAAATCTGGGACTTAAAGCCTTAGACATGAACCCAGCCTTAGCAAAAGGTTTAAATGTCCAAAATCACCGTCTTGTACATCCTGCTGTGCAAGAAGTATTTCCCGATTTAGTTGGGTGAAACAAAATTAAACATATAGATCCAGTAGGGGCGGACAGAATTCCGCCCTCTTCCTTTGCGTCTTTGCTCATTAGCGTATTTGCGCGAAACAAAAACTACTTCACCATAGATAAAATAATCCCCACCAGCGAACCAAGAATTAGCACGATACCGCTGAGAGAACTAATTGCAAAACCAGGACCGCGTTTTTCAGCAGCTTGATAATATCCCCAAGCATAAGCAATTCTGCCTACTATCCAAGCTGCACCGAGAGCAGAACCCCAAATAGGACTAACGTAAATAGAAAACAACCATAAAGCCGGAATAAATAAAGCTAGTTGTTCCAAGGTATTTTGTTGTACCCTTAGCACTCTTTCAAAATCGAGGTTTCCTGTAGTCTGCGGTACAGGGACTTGATATTTAGCTCTAGCTATACCAACATTAATTGTCACTACAAAATATAGTATAAGTGCGGAAACAGTAACTAAACTAGGATAAGGAGACATAAACTTGAGTAAAATGGGAAAATAACGTGATTTACAAAATATTATAGGTGACAGATGAGAATTTAATTACTAACTAGCAATGACAGAAACATTAGAACCATTAATTGAATTAAAAGGTATTTCTAAAACTTTTGGTAACAACAAGGTTTTAGATAACGTTGATTTAAAAATATACCGAGGACAAGCACTAGGAATAATTGGCCCTTCGGGAACTGGTAAATCAACGGTTTTAAGGATTATAGCTGGATTATTAAAACCTGATGAGGGAGAAATTTATATTCAAGGAGTACGCAGAGAGGGTTTAATAGAAGATGCTGCTGATCCGGTGGGAATTGGCATGGTATTTCAGCAAGCGGCTCTATTTGACTCCTTGACAGTCGAAGAAAACATTGGATTTCTACTTTATCAACATTCTCGACTCAAGCGATCGCACATTCGGGAATTAGTCAATCAAAAATTAGAATTGGTAGGACTAGCAGATATTAGTCACCTTTACCCATCAGAACTTTCTGGAGGAATGCGAAAAAGAGTCAGTTTTGCTCGTGCTATTATGTCAAATCCTCAACGTCCTACAGATAGTCCAGAGGTTTTATTATACGATGAACCTACAGCCGGATTAGATCCCATTGCCTCAACGGTAATTGAGGACTTAATCCGTGACTTACAAAATACACAAGGAGTCTGTAGTACTTACTCCATTGTGACTCACCAAGAAAGCACTATTCGGCGGACATCCGATCAAATAGTATTTCTTTATCAAGGAAAAGTGCAATGGCAAGGTACAGTAGTTGCCTTATATCATACAGAAAATCCCCTAATTAGACAATTTATGAGTGGAAGTGTACATGGACCAATTCAAGTAGTTGGTTAAGTACCAAATCAAGTTGCTGAGTTTAACGCTATCAGTGGAGGAATAAATGCGAGGTCTAATTAGCAGTTTCACGTCTGCACGCATGATGAGAGAAGGTTCTGTAGGATTGTTGCTTCTGGTGGGGTTAGGCGCATTTGGCACAATTTTACTGTGGTTAAATAGAATCACCCCTGGAGAAACTTCTTACAGAGCAATTATCGAATTTGCCAATGCTGGGGGAATGCAAAAGGGTTCAGTAGTCCGTTTTCGGGGTGTGAAAGTGGGAACTATCACCAAGGTTCAACCCGGAACAAATGCCATTGATGTGGAAATTCAAATTAACTCCCCTGATTTAATAATTCCCAGTAATTCCCTCATTGAAGCTAATCAAAGTGGATTAATTAGCGAAAATATTATTGAAATTACTCCCAAAGGATATTTACCAGGGAAGTTATCTGCCAAACCTCTAGATAAAGACTGTAATTCTAGCTTGATTATTTGTAATGGTTCTCGCTTAAGAGGGACAATTGGCATCAGTGTAGATGAACTGATGCGTCAATCAACTATTTTTGCGGCTCAATATAGTAACGAAAAGTTCTATAAAAACGTGAATCGCACCTTAGAAACCTCGGCTAATGCTGCTGCTAATATCGCCGATTTAAGTAAGGATTTACAGGATTTGAGCAAAACCTTCAAAGGACAAATAAGTGTATTTTCTGGTACGGCATCTACATTACAACGCTCTACAGCCCAATTAACTACAACTGCTACCAAAACCGCAGATCAATTAGGGACAACAGCTAAGGATTTTAGTATCACAGCTAAACAAGCAAATCGCTTACTAACAAATTTAGATAATCTCATCACTACCAATCGTTCTTCTTTAGTTGGTACTTTAAATAGTATGACGGAGACCAGTAATCAACTTCGTCAAACAGTTACAAGTTTATCACCTGCCATTAATCGCTTAACTCAAGGACAATTATTAACCAATTTAGAAACCCTATCAGCAAATGCAGCCGAAGCTTCTGTGAATTTAAAAGATGCCTCTAAAACTTTAAATGATCCAAAAAACATTGTTTTATTGCAGCAAACCTTAGATTCAGCGAGAGCAACATTTGAAAATACCCAAAAAATCACCGCTGATTTAGATGAATTAACAGGCGATCCTAAGTTCCGTCAAAATATGCTGCGATTGGTAAATGGTCTGAGTAAATTAGTTTCTTCTAGCAAAGACATCCAGGAAAAAACCAAGGTAGCTGTAACTCTAGATGGTCTCAAAGCTGATGCTAATCAATCAAAGGTAGTAATTACCGCACCTGTTCCTCAAAAACAAATATTAGTGATAAATCCCCAACCCAAAATAGTAGAGAAAGTGGAAACAACCCCCGCACCAGTCCCAGAACCACCCAATTTATCCCAAGAACAACTCCTCCAGAAACTTAGAGAATATCGGGAACAGGAGAAGTAGGGGGAGTGGGGGGAGTGGGGGGAGTGGGGGAAGTGGGGGGAGTAGGGGAAGTGGGGGAAAAATAACACAACCGACAACTGACAACTG
>NZ_VILC01000011.1:85576-94167 GCF_009712065.1 Aphanizomenon sp. UHCC 0183
ACCACTAACTAATTCCAATCCTGCTCATCTTTTTTGCCACGACTTTTGTAAACTCCGCCTGTATCATGGATTTGACGGGTTTTGGCAAATAGTTCAGCTTCAGTTAAACCCCAGCGTTGCAAAACTTTATCTAAGTTGCTTTGAATGTCTCGCGCTCCTGGGAAACCTTGATAGCGAATTTTTAGTCTAGCTAATTCCGATAAATTGTAGTCCGTTGCGTCTTGAGCGAGTAAGATATCAATAAGGGGGCGATCGCGGTTGTAAAGTGGATGTTGTTGGTCTTTACCACCGGAAATTTCTGTCATAATTAATACCTGTATGAAGTTAGCAATCCATCAACAACTCAAGAGCCAAAATCTCGACCATTGCTAATTATCCACCATAATCTAGTGAATGACGGCAACTACGCCTTGTCACTTACGGCTCTCACTACTGCCATTCAGCTTAAAATAAAGATACATTATCTTTAAGAAAATACAAGAAACTTTAGATGAGGGTGAACTTATATCTCACCCAAAGTCCAAGCAGCACGAGGGAAAGAACCCGCTATGTTTGAACACTTCACTTCCGAAGCCATTAGGGTAATCATGTTAGCTCAGGAGGAAGCACGACGACTGGGACACAATTTTGTAGGAACAGAACAAATTCTCCTGGGTTTAATGGGAGAAGGAACAGGTGTTGCTGCTAAAGTGTTGGCTGAGTTGGGTGTTACCCTGAAAGAATCCCGTCGGGAAGTAGAAAAAATAATTGGCCGGGGTTCTGGGTTTGTCCCACCGGAAATTCCTTTTACCCCGAAAGTAAAAAGCCTGTTTGAGCAATCTTTCCGAGAAGCTCACGGTCTTGGACATAATTACATAAACACTGAACACTTATTATTAGGTTTAACGGAGGCTGGTGAAGGAGTCGCCGCCAAAGTATTACAAAATCTAGGAGTGGATTTACCAATTATTCGTTCGGCTGTGATGAGCCGATTGGGTGAAGATACAGCGGTTGTCACTGGTGGTAGAAGTAATTCCCAGCGCAATCAAAATTTATCCATAGAGGAGTTTGGCAGAAACCTCACCAAACTAGCTCAGGAGGGCAGACTAGACCCAGTAGTCGGTCGCCAGCCAGAAATTGAAAGAACGGTGCAAATTCTCGGTCGGAGAACCAAAAATAACCCGGTTTTAATTGGTGAGCCGGGTGTTGGGAAAACAGCGATCGCTGAAGGTCTAGCGCAACGCATTGTCAATCAAGACGTTCCCGAAATTTTACTTGACAAACAAGTAATTAGTTTGGATATGGGGTCTGTAGTGGCGGGAACTCGCTTCCGGGGTGAATTTGAGGAACGCCTCAAAAAAATCATGGAGGAAGTCCGCAGCGCCGGGAACATCATCTTAGTGATTGATGAAATTCATACCTTAGTCGGTGCAGGTGGCACAGAAGGCGGTTTAGATGCAGCTAATATCCTCAAACCGGCTCTAGCCAGAGGAGAACTCCAGTGCATTGGTGCTACTACTTTAGATGAATATCGTCAACACATCGAACGGGATGCGGCTCTGGAGCGGCGGTTTCAGCCAATTTTGGTAGGAGAACCATCAGTAGCAGAAACTATTGATATTCTCTATGGTTTACGCGGTGCTTACGAACAACATCATAGAGTTAATATTACTGATGAAGCGGTAATTGCGGCGGCTGAATTGGCAGATCGTTATATTAGCGATCGCTTTCTACCGGACAAAGCCATTGACTTAATTGATGAAGCCGGTTCTCGTGTCCGCTTGCGTCACTCCCATATTGCCAAAAACAAGGAACTCAAACGAGAATTAACCACCGCCACCAAAGCCAAATCAGAAGCCATCAGAACTCAAGATTTTGGCAAAGCTGGTAAATTGCGGATACAAGAATTAGAACTGCAAGCCAGACTTGATGTAGAAGAAAATCAAGAAACCGTTAACTCTCCCCTCGTCAACGAAGAAGACATTGCCCAAATTGTCGCTTCTTGGACAGGTGTTCCCGTCAACAAACTGACTGAATCTGAATCAGAGTTACTTTTACATCTTGAAGACACCTTACATACAAGACTCATCGGTCAAGAACAAGCAGTTACAGCCGTTTCCCGTGCTATTCGTCGCGCCCGTGTCGGCTTAAAAAGTCCTAATCGTCCCATTGCCAGTTTTATCTTCTCTGGACCAACCGGTGTTGGTAAAACCGAATTAGCCAAAGCCTTAGCTGCTTACTTCTTCGGTTCAGAAGAATCAATGGTGCGTTTAGATATGTCCGAATACATGGAAAGCCACAACGTTTCTAAGTTGATTGGTTCACCTCCAGGTTATGTAGGATACGACGAAGGCGGACAATTAACGGAAGCTGTGCGGCGCAAACCCTATACAGTGCTACTATTCGACGAAATCGAAAAAGCGCATCCCGATGTATTCAATATGCTGCTGCAAATCTTGGATGACGGTCATCTTACGGATGCGAAAGGTCGGAAGGTAGACTTCAAGAACACATTAATTATCTTGACTTCTAATATCGGTTCTAAGGTAATTGAAAAAGGTGGTAGCAGCTTAGGGTTTGAGTTTGATAATGCAGCAGATGCTAGTTATCATCGCATTCGTAACTTAGTTAACGAAGAACTCAAAGCTTATTTCCGTCCCGAATTCCTCAACCGTGTTGATGATATTATCGTCTTCACTCAACTCAACAAAGATGAAGTCAAGCAAATTGCTGAAATCATGCTGCGTGATGTTGGTAGTCGTCTCAAGGATAAAGACATCGCTTTAGAGGTGACAGAAGCTTTTAAAGAGAAAGTTGTCCAGGAAGGCTATGATCCTAGCTACGGTGCTAGACCACTACGCCGTGCTATTATGCGTCTACTGGAAGATTCTCTGGTTGAAGCGATTTTATCTGGGGAAATAGTAGATGGAGATAAGGCTATTGTGGATGTAGACGATGATGGACAGGTAAAAGTCAGAAAATCGGAAACCCGTGAGTTGTTATTAACTAATGTTGGTTAGTTACGGATTTCTACAATATCGGTAATTTATTTGGTGGGTGACTTTATTGTTAACCCACCTTTTTTATTTTAATGGTTTTTTAATGATTTTTTAGCGATAGTTACGATAGCGTCGTACTGAGCAAATGTGCGTTCAAAAACTGCAAAATGCTCTGAAAATCTTCACTATATCTACGTTTTGTCTAAAATAAAAAAGTAATTTATTATGTTAAAAGAAACAATCTCATTTAAAGTTTAATCCAAAAGCCAGGTAGATTTCTACGATGATCCTCACTTGGTTAAGGCTGCACTTGATTTTATCACGGGGGCTTAATCATTTAATTCTATAGGTAAGGGTTTAGCACTGTTCATTGGTGTCAACTTAACGTAAAACCCACAACCCAACTGGGAATGAATTCCCAGTCTCATAGCAAAAGTCGTCTCAAGACGACTCAATAACTAGGGCTTGCTGAATAAAGCTAAAACCGTTTATTAATAAAGGTTTCGCTGATTTTTATCACAAAAAAGTGCAAGGTTTTGGCTGATGGTGTCTCAAAATAGGTGCATTTTTCCTAGTCGGACTGGGAAAATTGAGGATATCCAGATCGTTGAAACTGTTCCCTGTTCCCTGTTCCCTGTTCCCTGCCTTCACAGACAACTTATTCAGCAAATCCTAACTAGAAAATTTTTGAACTTGTTCAGTTTACTTTAGTAAACTTTAGCTATTAGCCCGGAAATTCATTTCTGGGCGGGTCTTTTAGCCAAACAAATAAGCCATCTGTAGCTTAATTTGACACCATTAAGCACTGTTAAACCCCTTAATGGTCTTATTGATTGTATTATAACTCTTCGCAACTCTGTAACTATGCACATCTGCGTGAAAAAAGCTCATAAACTTAGCACCATGAACAAACAATTTGTGGTGTTGGGTTTTGTAGCCCAACCTAGTAGTCTGTCA
Source organism: Aphanizomenon sp. UHCC 0183 (assembly GCF_009712065.1). NCBI lineage: Bacteria > Bacillati > Cyanobacteriota > Cyanophyceae > Nostocales > Aphanizomenonaceae > Aphanizomenon > Aphanizomenon sp. UHCC 0183. Next base: position 89,512 of record NZ_VILC01000011.1, read on the forward strand.
ACCCGAAAATGACGGGTGAAGGCAAGTAGGGGGAGAAGAGAGGTAGGGGGAGAAGAGAGGTAGGGGAGGTAGGGGAGATAGGGGAGGGAAGAACAAAAGTTTTTTCGGATTATTACCCGTCAAAATAAATTTGACGAACTACTAGTTTATCACCTGCGAAAATGCAAAATTGGCATAGCAAATAAACCCCAAGCCAAACCCGTAATTAAACCAAAAGGCGTAACAATATAATTATTAAAATCCCACAAATCGAAAATCTGCGCTGCTAATTCCAAGGGATAAGCCATCATTAATACACTAGCAAAAGCCACACCAGTCCAACCATATTGACTTAACCAAAAAACGCCTTTGCCATTAGTTAAACCATACAAAATTCGAGTTATCAATAAACCTGATACCGTTCCATAACAGCGCATACAAACCGCCATAATAAAAGGTGGTGCTAACTCCAAACCCATAGTAGGCTGGGGACATACATGATTACCCATAAAGTAAATAATATCCGCAATCCCCGGAAGTAAAAACACAGCAGAAGCAGCCAAAAAAGGTGCAATAGGGGGACCAAAAACCATCCCAGCTAACAGGAAATCCGCAAAAAAACTCACCCAATTAACTTGTAACCCTCTTAACAAAACTACCCTTTCCATATTCTCTCTGTGTCCTCTGCGCCTCTGCGGTTCGTTTTCTGCAATTAGTATTATAGGGTAGAAAATACCCAAAATGATTATAAATCATCATTTGGATCTATCCCCATTGACCGTAAACGTGCTGCTAATTGTGCAGCTTTAACTTCTGCTTTTTCAGCCCTTAATTTTTGTAATTGGGCTTCTTCCTGACCTACCAATAACAAATTACCATCTAAATCCCACCAGCGCAGCCAAAGTTGTTCAGGATTATTTAAGTAACTGCCTTGCCATAGTCCCAATTCTACAGCTAATGGCGCAATAGGATAATGTCCATGTTCGTTAGGCTGGATTTTTTGGTAAGAAAAATCAACCAAATGATAAACTTCCAATTTGCCATTATTAACTTCATAAATAGCATAATAGGGAATGCGGATAATGCGTTCATATACCCAAAATTTACCAGGTTTTTCACCTTCCTGTAAACCCGCTAAAGGGGTTGAATCTCTTTCTTCTTCACCATTACCACTAGCTAATTCTATAGCAATTAATGGAGGAATATATTCCCGCCATAAAACATAGGAACGGCGAATTTTACCATCTAATTTTGGTGCTACATCAGGGACATAAAACCAATCTGGTGCTACTGTACCTTTTTCTGGTGGTTCAGTTTCGCGCCAATAAATCCCACAATCTTGACCTATACAAAACTGTCCGTCGGGATGTTTTTTTGTAAAGTTTGAATTATGGAATCTGTGATAATTATGCTTTGGGGATGTTCTTGAAAGTTTTTCACAAACGTACCATCAGACTCTGGTAGTTGAGTATGATCAGGAAACTGCGGTGGTATAGCAATATCAGCCAGGGTTTCACTCATACTGTTTAAAAGATTGCAGTTGTTTATTTAGTATTATATCAGAGAACAGGAAGCGCGGAATTACTGAATATTGTATTATAAAGGTTATACAGTCATCTATCACAGATTATGATCTGCTGCTTAAACCCGGATTGTTCCCAACCTATCAACCCTGATGATAACAAGTTCTGTCAAAGTTGCAGAACCCCGTTAATACCATTATTAATCAATCGCTTTCGAGTATTGCGGGTGCTTTCTGCTGAAGGTGGTTTTGGGAGAACCTATTTAGCGGAAGATAGCCAGAAACTCAATGAAACTTGTGTAATCAAGCAACTTGCACCTAAACAGTCAGGAACTTACGCTTTAAAAAAAGCCACAGAATTATTTATTGAAGAAGCTAAACGCTTACAAGATTTAGGAGAACACCCGCAAATACCAACGCTGTTTGCTTATTTTGAAGATAATGGTTTTCTCTATTTAGTACAACAGTTTATTAAAGGGGAAAATTTATTAGATGAATTAGCACAAAAGGGAAAATACAAGGAAACCCAAATTCGGGAATTATTACTAGATTTATTACCATCTTTAAAGTTTATTCATGAGCGCCAGGTTATTCATAGAGATATTAAACCACAAAATATCATGCGCCGATCAAGTGATGGTAAATTGGTGTTAATTGATTTTGGGGCTTCTAAACAATTAACTACCACAGTTCACACCCAAATAGGAACACGAATAGGTACTCATGGTTATAGTCCACTGGAACAAATTCAGCTTGGTGAAGCTTATCCAGCCAGTGATTTATTTGCTTTAGGTGCAACTTGTTTTCATCTTTTAACAGGGGTTCATCCTTTTAATTTATGGACAAGAAATGGTTTTAGTTGGGTGAATAATTGGCGACAACATTTACCTAGTCCTGTGAGTCAGGAATTGAGGGAAGTTTTAGATAAGTTGTTGAAAATTGAGATTCTAGAACGGTATCAATCTGCGGATGAAGTCATCAAAGATTTAAAAATTACTCCTACAGGTTATGTACCTCCAATAGCAAACAAAAATCCATCTTCGGGAAATTCTAAAACTAGAATAAATCGTATAATAGATCGTCGCGTTTTTATCTATGGAGGATTATCTTTAGGTGCTGTAACTGTTGCAGTTATAGGACAAAGTTTATTTTTTAGGAAGCAAAATCAAACTTCAATTTCAAATAACCTGAAAACCTTTAGTTTTGAAGTGGTCAGCACCAACGCAACCGGAAACATCATTAACCGACGGAATGAAAGCGCAAAATATTTCACAGAAGATTTGGGAAATGGTGTGACATTGGAAATGGTGGAAATCCCAGGGGGAACATTTATCATGGGTTCACCGGAAAACGAAGCAGGAAGGGATTCAGACGAAGGTCCCCAACATCAAGTTACCGTTCCTAGTTTCTTCATGGGAAAATATCAATTGACACAGGCACAATATCAAGCTATCATGGGTAGTAACCCTTCTGCATTCAAAGGCAATAATCGCCCAGTGGAAAGAGTCACTTGGAATGATGCAGTTACTTTTTGTCAAAGGTTAAGCCAGAAGACAGGAAAAAACTACAGATTACCCAGTGAAGCTGAATGGGAGTATGCTTGTAGAGCCGGAACTACCACACCGTTTTATTTTGGTGAAAGCATTACTACTGATTTGGTAAACTATAATGGTACATTCACTTATGGTTTTACACCAAAAGGACAGGATCGTAAACAAACCACAGATGTAGGTTCTTTTCCCCCTAACGCTTTTGGTTTGTATGATATGCACGGTAATGTATGGGAGTGGTGTTTAGATGACTATACAAGTAGTTATAGTGATGCGCCTAAAGATGGCAGTGCTTTGATAGGACGAAGCGATGATAAAAGGCTGCGCGGCGGCTCTTTTCGCGTCGATCTTGTAGATTGCCGTTCGGCTTGTCGTGGCGAGGATATTGCGGGCTTCGGCTTCAACGAACCCGGTTTTCGGATTGTATGTGGTGGTGCGGCGAGGACTTAGTAGCCCTTTACACTCCTGCTCTTTTGCCCTTTTCCCTTCTTTCTCTTTTCCCTTCTTAACCCCCGCCGTTAGGCGGAAAAATAAAATTTTTTCTTTCGACAGTAAAGCAGATTGTGGTGTCTTTGCTTAGGATAGCACACATTTTTTAAATTGTCAGAATCAGGATATCCAGGATTTTAGGATTTTCAGGATGTTATTGATAAATTGCTGGTTTTCCTTTGCGTCTTTGCGTGAAAATGAATATTCAATATTGTCAGAATCAGGATATCCAGGATTTGAGGATTTACAGGATGTTATTGATAAATTGCTGGTTTTCCTTTGCGTCTTTGCTGCTTTGCGTCTCCCTGCGGGATCTCTAAGAGAGATTGCGCGAAACTGAATATTGTCTGAATCAGGATTTTTGTAATATCCATATCCCTATCCCTAAATTATTTTAAATGAATTGAGTATTTATAATTTTTATTTTGAAAATTTTATGTTGAAAATCGTATATATTAACCTTAATCATAAATTTCTAAACCCTAAAAACACAACTCAAACAAACATCCTGGAAATCCTAAAATCCTGGATATCCTGATTCTGACAATTTAATTTTATAATCTCATGAGTTTTGACAACGTTTGTAAACTACTAGCAGAAAAATATCCCTTTGATTTTGCTAAATGGTTGCTTCCCCAAGCACCAAAAACCATCAAAGTCTTAAAAACCGAATTGAGTATAGAACCAATTCGCGCTGATTTTGTCACCTTCTTACAAACAGAAAATCGGATTTTACATATTGAATTTCAAACCAACCCACAATCTAAACCTCCGATTCCTTTTAGAGAGTTAGATTATTCGGTGAGATTAATCCGTACATATCAAGTTCCTGTAACCCAAGTGGTGATTTTCTTACAAGAAACAAATGATCCAATTGTTTTTACTGAAGAATATGTTAACGAAACAACCAGACACCGTTATCGTGTAATCAGAATGTGGGAACAAGAACCAGAATTATTTCTCAATAATCTGGCATTATTACCGTTAGCACCATTAACACAGACAAATTCACCTCAAAGCCTATTATCCCAGATTGCCAATAATGTTGCTAAAATTGCAGATAGGGAGACTAAACAGGATATTGCAGCTTACACAGAGATTTTAGCAGGTTTGCGG
>NZ_VILC01000011.1:94560-125935 GCF_009712065.1 Aphanizomenon sp. UHCC 0183
CTAGAAAATTTAGGTGCTGCATTGTTTAATATTTCTGAAGTTGCTGATTTAGTAACTTGGTTAAATCAACAAGATCATCAGAATTAATAATTTGTGGTGTTGGGTTTTGCAACCCAACCTACTTTATAATTAAATTAAAAATTTTTCATTAAAGCTACTAAAATTTTCATTAAAGTTTCTAAATCATTGGGGACACGATAAAGGTTTAGATCTTGAGTAATTTCTTTTGATTCCCGATGTAAAATTACAAATTGCCAAATATTACCAATAGAAACTGCACCATACAGGATAGGATTATCAATAGGAGACCAATTATCAAAGGCAATTAATTCTACGGCTAATTGGACAATTCCCCTTTCTAAATCGGCATTTTTAGCTTCAATAACTAATAATTGGTTATCAGCTTTAATATAATAATCAACAACTCCTTTTAATTGATTATTGATATTTAACCCATACTCTACTCTAACTTTAGCATGGGTATAGTGAATTAGTTCCATAATTACAGGAGCAATTAAAAATTCTCTTCTGGCGGTTTCACTGGTTAAACTAATATAGGGTAAACTTTCTTCAATACGATTTTTTAGGTCTGTTAATCTTTCTAAGTTTTGTTGAGTTGTTGGTAAAGTTAGCGATTGTGATTGAAATTTATAGCCAAAATATCCTATAATTTCATCTGGTTCATAATTCAATTTGAAATAATCAGCAAAGGTGTAAGATTGATTAGAGTCAATTATTGGGATTTTTCCCATAATTCCTACCTCAATGACAATTATATTGAAATGTTAGCGGGCAAGATGCCCGCACCACAAGATTGAGAATCTTAAAGGATGTATTCCTTATCCTACATTAGCAACATAAGGACTCGTCAACTTATCCAATTGCTGAGTTAACAGACTGAGGAACAAACCCACATCAGTCACCACACCTACAGATTCTATTGAACCGCGATCGCTCAATTTTGTCACCACAGCCGGATTAATATCCACACAAACCATCTTCACACCTGCGGGAGTCATATTTCCCACCCCAATAGAATGCAGCATGGAAGACAACATCAAAATCATATCTGCACCTTGGATGATTTGGGAATATTCCTGTTGTGCTAAAATCAAGTTCATTTGGGTATCGGGTAAGGGACCATCATCCCGAATTGAACCAGCGAGGGAAAAAGGAATGTTATTTTTCACACATTCATACATCACCCCACTTTTCACCACTCCCGCTTCTACAGCTTTAGCAATGCTACCAAAACGGCGGATAGTATTAATTACTTTTAAATGATGTCTGTGTCCACCCCGCACAGCTACACCCCGCTTCATGTCCACACCCAGGGATGTTCCCAGCAGGTTTTGTTCCATGTCATGAACAGCGATCGCATTTCCGCCCAAAAGACCCTGTACATAGCCTTCTCGAACTAAGCGACAGAGATGTTCACCCCCACCTGTATGAATCACCACAGGACCTGCCGTGACAACTACTTTACCACCGCTATCCTTAATTTTACGTAATTCCCAAGCCACTTGTTCCACAACTAATTCCACCCGTCTTTCGCTGGAAACACCGGAAGACATGAAACTGAATTCTTGAGAATTGCGTTGTTCGCGTGATTCAGCTTTGCGGACGGTGCGGATACCCAATACATCCACAACCACTTTATCGCCGATTTCTAAATCACGGAGGAGTTTACATTTTGCTACTATACCATTGGCAGTTGTGGAAATAGCGATCGCCCCATCCATGCGTTGATTTTGCACCTTCAGCCATTCTCCATTTACCCGAATTTCAGTAGGATAAATCGTGCTGACATAGAAATCATCAGGAGCTACACCCGCTTGGATCACAGGTTCTAATCTAGAATCGCGCTCATCTTGGGGTAAATCAACCGCACCCAAATCAATCAACTGCGAGATAATTTCTTCCATCACTTCGTGAGATGGTGCAGATACCCTCACCTCAGCCGCAGATGTACTTTGACGTTGTTCTCCCAAGTTGAATTTGAGAACTTGGAAACTTCCCCCCATTTCCACAATTAAATCTAAAGCGCGGTTAATCAAACCTGCATCTAGAAGGTGTCCTTCCATGCGAATGACACGACTTTCTACAGATACATTAGCGTGAATTTCCTCGCCAATAGGTTCTGTCACCCGCAAAGTCAAGCATTTAGCCGCACCACCGGCTTTGAGAAATTCTGTTAAAGGCGTTTCAATGACTTGAAAACCAACTTCAGACAATCGTGATTTTAAACTCTCACTGGCTTTGTTCATAATCACGATGCTATCCACATTCACCGCATTACAAGCAAAGTTAACAGCATCAGCTTCTTCAATAGCAATCCGCTTTTCCGGTGCGACGCGCATTTCAATCACGCGGTTGGAGTAGGAATCAAACGCGCCAGGATAATACAGCAAATAACCATTTGCCAAAGGACAAAAGCAGGTATCTAGGTGATAAAAACGCTCATCCATCAACCGCAAAGAAATCACCTCAATGTCCAGCCATTTAGCCAGGTAGGGGTGAGAATCTAATTCTGACCGAAAACCATATCCAGCCCATAACCAGCGCCCTTCCCGGTCTAGGAGTGCGTCACCAGCACCTTCAAAGGGGAGGTCTTTAGGAAGTGTGTATACATTATATCCATTATTTTCAAACCATTGTTGAAAATACGGTTCTTCGCCTTGGCGTTCTTTATGTAGAAAGCGGCTGAGAACAACGTTTTCACCAAGGACTAAACCCGCATTAGCACTGAATACCATGTCAGGCCAGCCTTTTTGGGGAGGCACTAAATCAACAATGGCATGATCTTTAATTACATGGTATAATTTATTCCATTGCTCTACGGCGCGATCGCGTGATGACTTATGAATATTCCCTTCCATCCAAGGATTAATCACATAATCCACATCATAATGGTCAGGAGCGCACATCAAAAAACGAATTTGGGAAACCATAAAAATCTTACGAACTTCTAAAATGCTACTAATGTCTTCTGGATACAGAGTTTTGGTGATCCAATTCTGTCAAATCTGCTACTTAACCTCTACCTTTTGCTCTTGGTAGGCTTTACAAGGATATCGTATTATTCTATTACTGCTAGGGACAATGTGAGAGATAGGAGGAAAAAGGTTGTATTTGAATGCAATATTAACTTGTTAATTGATGGGTGATTCTGATTATTGGCTTAAGTTGCTCTACAATAATAGGACTTACGCAAGTGTCACACTAAAAATCTGTTGTAGGGTGCGTCAGACTGCATAAATCCTGCAAATAAACAGATTTTTGATATCTGACGCACCTTACCAATGTGCCAGTTGCGTAAGTCCTGAATAATTAAATTATGTAGTTTTCTCTTATGCCCCCTACCCTAAAAGCGGTCTATCGTAACGGCACATTCATTTTGGAAACAGTCTGTAATTTGCCTGAAGGTTCTGAAGTGGAATTACTCATCCAATCAAGTTCTATTGTTTCACCTCCCATTTCCGATGTAGAAAGCAAACAACGTTTTCTCAAATCTCTAATTTCACGAATGCAGCAAAATCCAATTCCATTAAATGCACCTCATTTTACACTGGAGATGCTACATGAAGGCTGTTAATACTAAAATGGTATTTTCTATTTGGAATATAGGCGAAAAATGAAAATCAAATTCTCAAATTTAGGCGGTATTCAAGAAACAGAGTTAGATTTGCGTTCTCTAACAGTAATTATTGGACCTAATAACTCAAATAAAACCTATATTGCCTATTCAATTTATGGTTTGTGGCAGCGTGCCGGACGAACTCTACGTATCCAAGGTAATGAAAAATTAGAGATTAAGCATCAGGAAGATGATACTTGGTCGCTTAAAATAGATAATGACTTGCTTGATTTTTTTATCAGAGATATTGAAACGACAGCAAAAAATTTTAGAAGAAAAACTTTAGAATCATTTTTTCAGGATTCTAGTCGTAAGCTTTTTTCTAAAACATCATTTGAAATGATAATTTCTCGACAAGAAGTGGAAGATGCTATCAATCAATTAATTCAGCAAGATCCATTTCCTTTGACAGATGGAACCTCCCTGAAAATCAGTCGTAAAGAGGATGTATTGATTTTTACGATTCAACCTGATGACGAGGAAATAAGTACAAATCAAAGACCGAATTTTACGGGGGGTTTTCGCCAATTTAATGATAGACCTGATCTAGTGTTTATCTTTAGTGTTAAGCAAGTGCTTTTTTATAATACTTTTCCATTTCCTGCCGAACGAAATGCGTTTATAAATACATATAAGATACTGGAAACTAAAAGATATAGAATTCTTAAACAAAAACAAAGAGAGTCATTTATCAACAGTACCTCTGAAGAGACATTTGACTTAGTTAAAGAGTCAATAGATATCCGTTATCCACAACCAGTAGAAGATTTTTTAGATTTTTTATCTGATATAAACCTTCAAGAAGAAATAGAAAAAGGATATTCAAGTGATAAGAATGAATTTCAAAAGTTAGCAGATGAAATTGAAAACCAACTACAAAATCAAAACAAAACTATCTTGAAGTTTGCTCACCTGGGTAGAACAGAGATAAAAGTTTTAGTGAAAACAGGGTTAGAAATTGACCTATATAACGCTTCCTCTTCTATAAAACAACTTGCACCATTACTGTTATATTTAAGATATCGTGCAAGTAAAGGTGATTTTCTGGTAATAGATGAACCAGAGATGAACTTACACCCAGAATCACAAGCAAAGCTACTTGAAGCATTATCTATTCTTGTTAATCTTGGTGTGAGAATCTTACTCACAACCCATAGTCCATATATTATGGCACATCTAGATAATTTAGTTAATGGTAATCATGAAAATCCTGAAATATTAAAACGTCAATGTTCATATTTATATCTTCAAGATGAAAGAGCATTTTTACCTATTGATCAAGTTAGCGCGTATGAAATGAAAGATAACAAATTAGTTTCATTGCATGATCCAGATTATGGTATTAGATGGGATACTTTAAGTGATGTTTCTGTAGATATTCAACAAAAGTTTTTTCAAATTTATGAAGCAGGACAAGAAAAAGCAGATGAAACAGAAGAATAATCTTGCTAAAATTCTCAAAGACAAAAAAGATAAACTCAATTGGCAAAATTTTAATTTTCTAGAAAATATGCTGGTGTTTAGTACAATGCGTACAATGCCAGGAAGAAATGCTCCACCAGAAAGTGGAGTACATTTTCGGATAACTTTAGATTCTCAAAATGATGCTATATGTATTTTATTTAAAATAGATAGAGATCATCAGAAAAATGATCCTCTAATAAGAGAGCAAACAGTAAGAAGACCAGATTATATGTCTCTTTATATTGATTCTAAATCTTGCATTTGCACTATCATTGAAATGAAAGGTACAAGTAGTGATGAATTGAAGCGCGGAATAGATCAAATTGTAAAATTGAGAGATATTTTAAAAACTGAAATTTCTGATCATTTACCCACAAAACTAAAAATTAAATTTCAAGGAATTTTATTAACTCCATTTAATTCAAAAGTTCCCAAGGAACAAATAGCAGAAGAAGCTGCAAAAGGTTTCATTATTTTACAAATTCAATATAAGAATAAGGCTGAATTATATCCTTATGTTTCTAAGTTAAATGAGTTAACGGATAAATATAATCATCAAAAAATTACTGAATCAACTACTTTATTCATTGAGGATATTTTAACAACAAGAGCATTACCAAAACGTATACCTGATGACTAGCAATTTTCTAGTTGAAAATAATAGAGAAGGAATTTATATCAACTATTTATTACCAAATGACAGCGATTATATAACTTTATTATCGAATACAACACTTACCGAAATTAATATGGAGGAAAATGAATACATGAAAGAGATCACAGAAGAATTAAAGTTACTCAATTTAATAGATAGATTAGCAATAAAGTTTTCAAATAACTAGATATCAAATTATGACAACTAACACAGCTAATAATCAAAGCTTTAACACACTGTTACAAAGATTAGGAAAAGCTTCCGAAAGTCAAATTAAATCAGTTTTAACTGAACGTGAAGTAGTACAACCAGAAGCAGAATTAACTCCTGAAGTTATTACTTCTCTTCAACAAAAAATAGGTAATACAGTTTATTTGTGAAACCGTGTATATCTTATTTAATATTTATTCTCTTTTTAACTAATTCACAAAGTTGTTGAAAATCATCAGGTTGTTCACAAAGTGGCTTTCTTAATAAATCCTTAACAACAGCATTTGTTGCATCTTTACCAGTTATTCTCTTCCCACTTGTATTTTCCACCTTAAAACATTCATTAACAACAGTAGCTAGTAGTTGTTTACCTCCCATTAAATCTATCCAATTACCACACCCAATTTCTAAATTTTCCCTCCCTCCATAAAATTTAGCAAGAATTGTATTGAGTTTTCCTTCAAGAAGATTTATATCAGTGTATTGATATAAATCTTCTTGACGTTGCAAAAACTCTGGTATTTTTGTGGTTAATTTGATAATTGCATCTTCTTTAGTTTTAAAATCATTAACTTTATCAAAATTCTTAATCCATTTCTTTTTAAATTCTTCTCTACAGCCAACTATGATAGTATTAGCAGCTTCAAAAAAAACTCGTTCACGCGCAATTCGTAAAAGACTCTGTTCTATTTTTTGACAATCACAATTAACATAGGAACTTTTCATTAAATAATCTATGGAAAGAAAATAATTTTCAATTTCTCGTTTCCTCCATATTAATAAATTATTCTTGGTTTCATCTGGAAAATTAGACCATGTACTTTCAACTTCTTCATTAGAACAATGATCTCTATCAATAATGAAATAGTATTCAGGGTGATGTGGATGAAGAGCCTCTGCTGTACTTCTGATATGAAAAGATGCACCAAGAGGTTTAACATCCACAAAAATATCATTATTAGTAAAAAGTGTGTTTATAATAAAAGGATCGATTGAATTATCATCCTTACCTTCTACAAATATAACGTGACTAGCTCCTTGTCTTACCTGTTCAGGTTGAACATTAGTTTTAGGTTTAATCATCATTTTATTAATCTTCACCAGATGATAGGAGGATACGTCTATCAGATTCTACAGAAGCAAAAATATCCTCAGAATGAGTAGCAATAATATATTGGTTGTTTGGTGCAAGTTGATATAAATTATGAATAAATCGGCGATGCCATTCTGCATTAAGATGTAATTCAGGTTCATCAATCAGAACTATTCCCGGATAACGAGCGGTATATTTCCAAATCAGAAAAAGAGTTGATATTATCTCTTTTTGTCCAGAACTTAATCCATCAAAAGTAAAAGATGCACTACCATTTGTTGGCGTAATTCTAAACTCAATAGTATTATCTGGTGATGGACGTAACTTTTCAATAGTACCAGATGCGTATCGGCTCATTAATTCATTTAATGTTTCTATAACTTTCTCCGATTCAGTATCGTCTATATTTTCAAAGAGACCACCTCGACTCATTAATGAACGCAAAATTTCCAGTTTAAATGTGCTGATAGGAAGCTCTGCTCTGACTCTTTTTAATCTTCTATATGACTTATCTTCAACCATCATTCCTAGTTCTAGACCACCTTCCTGAATTTTTCTATAGCTATGAAAATAAATGAAATGTGGAAGTAGAATTGGTTCTGGACTCAAACCTACTAACGAATAAAAGAATCTTTCGATATTATCACTCGTATAAAATAACTGAAAATGTTTTTGAGTTAAGACTTGTTTAAATGCTGAAGTATCAATATTAGTTTTAAAATTGCCAGTCCGAGAAATTTGTAAATTTACGCTGAATTTTTGATGATCAACAAAAAAATCACCACTAATATTTGCATCTTCTTCACCGCCTCTAATTAAGAGGTCAGGAATATTAATAGAAATACCAGGGGAAAGAAATCTATTCAAAGATATTTTATCTTGAGATGCCGCTAAAAATAGTAATGCACAAGACTCTAATACTGATGTTTTACCCAGTCCATTACGACTACCCATAACGATGATATCTGGATCAGCTTTTAGCTGTGGAACTGGAAAATCAAGTTCAATATCATCTAATCCCTTAAAATTTCTGATTTTTAAGTTTCTAATCTTAATAGATTGAGGTTGCTGATTAGATTGAGTGTGACCTTTATTAATTTCTACTTGATCAGTCATACATCAGTTCCTCTTTTCTTTCTATTCTTAGATTAACTAAGATATCCTTGACTATTCAACCTCATCTAGAAAATTACTCCAAAAATAAAAATCATTGGCTAAACCACTTATTTTATCTTAGTCTCAATGCTTACATAATCCAATAAGTAACGGTGGGTTACATTTTTGCTAACCCACCCGATAAGGAAATATTTACTGTTATGAAAACCTACTTGTTAGGTTGAGGAGTCATCCGCAAATAAGGTTTAATTTCTTCATAACCTTTAGGAAACTTGGCTTTGAGGACTTCAGGATCTTTCAAAGATGGGACAATCACCACATCTTCACCATCTTTCCAGTCTGCGGGAGTAGCAACACTGTAATTATCAGTTAATTGCAGAGAATCAATGACGCGCAAAATTTCATCAAAGTTGCGTCCAGTGCTGGGAGGATAGGTGAAAGTCAGACGGAGTTTTTTATTGTTGTCAATTACGAAAACCGAACGCACAGTGACAGTAGCCGCTGCGTTGGGGTGAATCATATCATAAAGTTCAGAAACCTTACGATCTGGATCTGCCAAAATTGGGTAATTGAGAGTGGTACTTTGGGTTTCTTCAATATCACCCACCCAGCCCTTGTGAGATTCTACATCATCAACGCTGAGAGCGATCGCTTTCACATTGCGTTTATCAAATTCTGGTTTGAGTTTGGCAACAGTTCCTAGTTCGGTGGTGCAAACTGGTGTAAAGTCAGCAGGATGAGAAAATAGTACCACCCAGCTATCACCAGCCCAGGTGTAAAAGTCAATTTCCCCATGAGTAGAGGCTTGAGTAAAGTTAGGTACTGTATCACCAAGACGAAGAGTCATGTAAGATTCCCTGTATTTTAAGAAAACATCTATATTCTACCGTGACAGTATGACACAAAAGACCGATTACCCCATCGGGCTGTCGCGGTTTGCAACAAAATTTTAAGTTTAAGCCAGGTGTTCTTCAACTTTTGCAACTAATTCATTTGTCCAATGATGGACAAGTTCAGCATTTGCGGCTTCTACCATGACTCTAATTACGGGTTCTGTTCCCGAAGCCCGAACTAGGATTCTACCATGATCACCCATTGCTACTTCGGCAATAGCGATCGCTTGTTGGACAGGTTGACAACTTTCCCATCCTAACCGTCGTTCACGATCTAATACTCGCACATTCCGTAAGATTTGCGGATAGGTTTGGAAACTTTGATCTACCATTTCTCCCAAGGAGAGATTAGCCTCTTTCACCACCGCTGCAATATGCAAAGCTGTTAATAAGCCATCTCCAGTCATGGCATAATGACTACACAGGATATGTCCTGACTGTTCTCCGCCCAACATTCCCCCAGTTTTCTGCATTTCCGCTTGCACATATTGATCACCGACAGCGGTACGAATTAATTTACCACCTCTTTGTTCCCAAGCCCGTTCAAAGCCTAAATTGGCCATAACAGTGGAAACTATCAGATTATCTGGGAGTTGTTGTTTTTGTTGTAAATGGCGACCCCAAAGGTAAAGAATGTAATCACCATTAACGGATCTGCCCGTATTATCCACAGCTAAAACCCGATCTGCATCGCCATCAAAAGCAAAACCCATATCGGCTTGATGTTCTATGACTGCGGCTTGGAGAATATCTAAATGTGTAGAACCGCAATTGACATTAATGCGATCGCCATCTGCCTGATCATGTAAACAAATGACCTCCGCACCCATTGACCTAAATACCGCAGGTCCTAAACCCACAGCCGCACCCCAAGCTAAATCTAAAACAATCTTCATGCCTTCGAGAGTCAGTCCAGATGCTAAAGGTGTTTGGATAGACTGGCTATATGTTTTGATTAACTCAGGTCGGGAATAATGTCTACCGCAATTATTTATTCTCAAATCGGGGGATAATTGACCTCGTAATCCCGCCTCAATTTCGCCTTGTAGGGCTTTAGATAACTTACCACCCTGGGCATCAAAGATTTTAATTCCATTGTCTTCTGGAGGATTGTGGCTGGCGGAAATCATGATTCCCCCAATGGCATCGGTGATGCTGGCCAGATAGGCTACACAAGGTGTAGGGCATAATCCCAAATACCACACTTCCAAACCAGCAGCAGTTAACCCGGCACTCAAAGCCATTGCTAACATATCACTGGAATTTCTGGAATCTTGTCCCAGAATAATTGGACCGGGAACAGTGGCATAATTACGGAGGACAACCCCCGCCCAAAAACCCACTTGTAAAGCCAAAGGCGCATTCAGTAAGTCCCCCACCTTGCCACGTATGCCATCCGTACCAAATACAGCATTGGTTGGTAGTGGTATGGAATTTAACATTCCACTATTTTCAACTCCGGAAATATAGCCTTGAGTCCGAGCCATTGATGAAACCATAATTTTAAACACTCCACACAATCACACAGGAGAATAGCACTTTCTTCCATCATTTTCGACGTTGGTGAAACGTCAAAGGAACTCATTGCTTAATGATTTTTAATATAAATTCTCATCAAATAGTTTTAATCTTACGTTTTAATGGGGTTTTTTAATCATTGTGGACAAAAAACTCCCACAGTTAATTTTTTTACAGTTGAGAATTTTAATATGAGCAGCAATTTAGCAAGCAAATTACGTGTAGGAACAAAGAAAGCACACACCATGGCAGAAAACGTGGGTTTTGTCAAGTGTTTTTTAAAGGGAGTTGTGGAAAAAAACTCCTACCGCAAGTTGGTTGCTAACTTTTACTTCATTTACTCGGCTATGGAAGAGGAAATGGAAAAACACAAGCATCACCCAATTTTAAGCAAAATTTACTTTCCTGAACTGAACCGCAAGCATACCTTAGAGCAAGACCTTCATTACTACTATGGTTACAATTGGCGAGAGCAAATCAAATTATCTCCTGCGGGTGCGGCTTATGTAAACCGGATTCGGGAAATTTCCGCCACTGAACCAGAATTATTAATTGCTCATTCCTATACCCGTTATCTAGGTGATTTATCCGGGGGACAAATCCTCAAAAATATTGCCCAAACCGCAATGAAGCTGGGTGAAGGTGAAGGAACTGCTTTTTATGAGTTTGCAGATATTACCGATGAGAAGGCATTTAAGGCTAAGTATAGAGCCAATTTAGATGCTATGCCTATTGATGATTCTACAGGCGATCGCATTACCGAAGAAGCAAATGCCGCTTTTGGTGTGAACATGAAAATGTTCCAAGAGTTGGAAGGTAATTTGATTAAAGCCATCGGCATCATGGTTTATAATGCCATGACCCGGAAACGGACAAAAGGTAGCACTGAATTGGTAACTGCGGAATAATACAGCAGGAGTCGGGCGTAAAACTAGCTTGGTGTCTGACTTTGAATCTATATTCTGTACCTCATTAATCTGCCATTTGCTGTAAGTTGAGAAATATTAACTTTTCTCATAATATCTAGGGGTAACAGCCTTGTGATTGTTTTTGTGTAGATGAAAGCAACCAGAAGGAAGTTGCCCCTAAATTTTAAGAAATCCTGACATTCCCAAAACCTATACCGTTACATTATACTATTTAGGCATTGCTGAATAAAGCTAAAACCGTTTATTAATAAGGATTTTACGGATTTTATCACAAAAAAATGCAAGGTTTTGGCTGATGGTGTCTCAAAATAGGTGCATTTTTCGGCGTTGCTGATTAAGAGTATGATTTTGTTATGCCTACGGCACGCTGCGCGAACACGCAGAGGCACTCCAGTCGCAGAGAGTAAGAGTTTGAAATCATTGATTTTTCAATTTCATACCCTAATTCAGCAACGCCCATTTTTCTTTGTCGGATTTGGAAAATTAAGGATATCCAGATAGCTGAAACTATTCTCTATTCCCTGTTCCCTGTTCCCTGCTATAGAACAATTATGTTTTTATATTTATCTAAAATCATCCCCCTATTTTTTTACCCGTTAGGATTGGCTAGTTTAAGTTTAATAGTGGCTTTGATCACCTTACGAAAACATCCCCGCATTGCGACTATCGCCATTTCCTTATCCTTAGCTTTGTTGCTAGTTTGTAGCAATGCCTGGGTCGCCAAATCCTTAGTCCGCAGCTTAGAATGGCAAAACATCCCCGCCCCGCAAATCCCCAACGCTGAAGCCATTGTCGTCTTAGGAGGTGCAACCAGATCACCAACTTGGCCCAGGGTAATGGCAGATTTAAACGAAGCAGGCGATCGCGTAATTTATGCAGCCCAACTCTATTTTCAGAAAAAAGCCCCTATAATTATCCTCAGTGGCGGTCGCATTGATTGGCGCGGTAGTGGTTCTCCAGAATCAGCAGATATGGCAACTATTCTCACATCTATTGGTGTTCCGGCTGAAGCCATTATTCAAGAACCCAATTCCCTCAATACCCATGAGAACGCTGTCAATGTTCGGAAAATCCTCGAAGCTCGTCAAATAAAAAAAGTATTATTAATCACCTCAGCGATACATACACCCCGATCCTTGAAAATTTTTCAACGTCAAGGCATGAATGTCATTCCCACACCCACAGATTTTCTAGTTAGTCAAAGTGAACTTCAAGAACTTACCAACACTCCTAAAGCCGCAATTCTCAATTTATTACCTGATGCCGATAATTTAGACCAATTCACAAGTGCATTAAAAGAATATATTGGTACTTTTATTTATAGCCTGCGAGGTTGGCTATAGGAGTCAGGAGAAAGAAGAAAAAGGTATTTGCAAAGATGAACATCCCTGAATATTAACTCAAAAATCAGAATTAACATAGAATTTTCGGCGTTGGAGAATTGAGGTAAGAAAGTCAAAAATTCCATCTCTCAAACTCTTACTCTCTGCGCCTTTGCGTCTCTGCGTGAAAAAACATCCATCTTTTACACCCACACCACCATGACACAGGACCACCACCATCATCATCACGAACATGGACACCATAATCACAATCACACCCCAGCAACATTTAGTCGGGCTTTTGCTATTGGCACTGCATTGAATATAGGATTTGTCATCGTTGAAGCCACCTATGGCTACCTAGCACATTCCTTAGCTTTGTTTGCTGATGCGGGTCATAACCTGAGTGATGTATTGGGACTTCTCCTGGCGTGGGGTGCAAGTTCCCTTGCCCGTCGTCCTCCCAGCCACCGCTATACCTATGGATTGCGTGCCTCCTCAATTCTAGCAGCTTTAGCCAATGCCGTAGTTTTACTTTTGTCTATGGGGGCGATCGCTTGGGAAGCCATTCGTCGTTTTCATGATTCTGCACCAGTATCAGGAGGAACAATTATTGGTGTTGCCCTAGTCGGCATTATCATTAATACTGCTACTGCACTTATGTTTATGTCAGGACGCAAAAGCGACTTAAACATCCGGGGCGCATTTTTACACATGGCTGCCGATGCCCTAGTATCCTTGGGAGTTGTGGTAGCCGGAATTGCGATTTTATTCACCCATTGGCTATGGCTTGACCCATTAGTTAGCTTAGTGCTTGTGGGAGTCGTCGTGGTCGGCACGTGGCATTTACTCAGAGACTCTGTAAATTTAGCACTTGATGGCGTACCAGCAGGAATTGAACCCCGTGCCGTGAAAAATTACTTAATTGAATGTCCTGGAGTGTCGAAAATCCACGATCTTCATATCTGGGCTATGAGTACAACCGAAACCGCACTCACAGTTCATTTAGTCATGCCAGGAGGTTATCCTGGTGATGCTTTCTTATGGGAAGTTTCCCAGGAACTCGAACACCATTTTGGGATCAAACACTCTACTATTCAGGTAGAAACAGGCGACTCAGCTTATCCCTGCGCCTTAGAACCAGATCACGTTGTGTGACATACTCCACACACTCCCTTATGCCTTGCGGCACGCTTGCGCGAATAGATGAGTGTGGGCTTCTCAGTGACTCCTCTAGGAGGACATTAACTGAGCTTTAAAGCCCTATGCCCTAGGGACTTTTGGAGATAATTTTGAACTTTTTCGATAGGCTGCTTTTCAGCATTTAATTGAGTTACACCTACTGGTTAAGATTATATCAAAATATTTGAGAAAACACCAAGAAAGTGTTCATTCCTCATCGACCACCATTGCTGATTTCACGATGTTAAAAAATCCTGATGCTTGCAACTGATGCACACATAGTTGCAAAAAAAATATAAATAAATATTGTTTTTTTTTGCAAAAAAATGTTATATTTATTTACATAAGTCAATAAAACTTAGTAAATCCTAATTGGAGTGCTGATCATGGGTAACGCAACAAAAGCAGCTAACACACCTGTAGCTACAGATCGCAACGGTTGGCGCTGGGGTTTTACATCTGAAGCAGAAATCTGGAATGGCCGTTTAGCAATGATTGGGTTTTCAGCAGCAGCTTTGATTGAACTATTTTCTGGTAAAGGCTTTCTCCACTTCTGGGGTATTCTTTAATTTTTCCATAACATAATTTTTGATTAATCAAAAGCCTGGTAGTTGTCATCAACTGCCAGGTTATTTGCTTGAAAAAATACATCATAGTCCCCTCCCCGCAAGCGAGGAGGGGGTTGGGGGTGGGGTTCTTCTAACTATTAAGTAATTGGACAAAAATATTTACAGTCATTGCAAGCGAAGGGAAGCAATCACAACCCTTGGAATTGCTTCATTTCACTTCGTTCCATATGGCTAACGCCACGCAACGCTTACGCAATGACATTGTGTAATTAACTCTGTCTCACTACGTATCAAAAAAATTAATCTTATGAATAATCAACTTTTGAAAGAGAAATTACAAGCAACAATCAAGAGAAATCAAGCTAAAAGTGATGGTTCTCCTATTACTAATTTAAAGCTTGATCAAACTTTAGTCGCAGAAATTGAACAATTAACAGCCGAATTAGAAAGTCTCAATCCTCACCCTCAACCTCTCATTCATGCTACAGCTTTATTAGAAGGTGTTTGGCAATTACAATATTCCACAGCCAGAGAAATCCGTTCTTTAGACTCTCTACCATTGGGATTACAAATAGGTAAAGTTTATCAAGTAATTAATATTGCCGATAAACTATTTTTTAATATAGCGCAAGTGCAACATCCTCTGAAAATCATATCAGGATATGTGAAAGTAACAGCTAGTTTTCAACCTGCTATAGATCCATCAGGTTTAGCAGATAAACGCATCAATGTTAATTTTGATAAACGTTACTTAGCTATTGAAAAAATAGTAGGTATTAACACCCCTAAATTAAATCCATTTAAAGTTGTAGCAGCTAATAATCCTCAAGGGATAATTGCGACTCTTGATATTACCTACTTAGATGAAACTTTAAGAATTGGTCGTGGAGGAGATGAAAGTTTATTCATTCTTCAGAAAGTTAATGATTTAGCTAACTTGACCTGAGTTCGACATAAGATAATTTGTGGAAAACTCGCCCCAAGTATGAGTCTCAAACCCTTATGATCTCGTTGAAAAAATCATAACTCCGAACTCCTAACACCGAACTCAGGTTAACTTGGATTTCACAAGGATATAGCTGCGGTTTTTCCCTTACGGGGTATTTCTACCCCATTTAGGTAGGTTTTTTTGGCATTATTTATGGTATTAATCTTCTGATTACTGCGTTTATTATCTACACCTTCAGCTTGTTTTTTGGCATTATTGATAATCTCAGCAATATCACTCATGTACGCATCTTGATCATCCTGTGATGATTGACAATAACCACCGCATAAAGTTTCTGCTTGTCCGGGATTTATCTCTTCTAGAAGTAACCTGATATCAATCTGATTAATATCGGTATTTATGATTTTATTCATGGTTTTAATGAATCACAAGTATAACTATAGGACTCCTATAAATCCCATCCTGACAAAAAATCCTCCTAATTTTCATCTATCTATTGGCTAATTTTTTAGATTCTACCGCTCCCCTTATGGAAAAGAATATTAATTTAATTTTTGTAGGTTGGGTTGAACGAAGTGAAACCCAACATTGGCGGTAAGATAGTAAGAGTTGTTGGGTTTCCTTGCGTCAACCCAACCTACAATAAATATTGTTTTACATAAAGGGAACGGTAGAGCCATTTTTTATTTGCGAATAGATAAACTACCGGATGATTCCGTCCGCATTTTTCTAGTTTCTTCCAAAATTTTATCTATATCTTCTTGAGATAGACGTTGAATATAGTTAATTTTAACTTCTTCTAAAAAGTCATTTAGTAAACTTTGAATTTCCACTAAAACTTGTTTTTGCTGTATTTCTGAACTAAATGAAGCTGTGAATTTTTCTATTAGCTGAGTAGAAAGTTTTGCCGCGACAGGATCTTTGATGGTACTAGATAAAGCAGCATAGATATTATTAGTGATTTGCGTGGCTAGTTGTTCACTAAT
Organism: Aphanizomenon sp. UHCC 0183; assembly: GCF_009712065.1. Taxonomy (NCBI): domain Bacteria; kingdom Bacillati; phylum Cyanobacteriota; class Cyanophyceae; order Nostocales; family Aphanizomenonaceae; genus Aphanizomenon; species Aphanizomenon sp. UHCC 0183. The sequence goes on from NZ_VILC01000011.1 coordinate 111,084, forward strand.
TTGTGTTTGAGCTTTACCTAATCCTGGTAACAGGAGGATATTACTATATCCTGGTAATTGTTGACAAGCAATGGCGATGCTATGGCACAAAATTGCATTTACTTCTGGTTGAATTTTAGGTAACACCTGATTAACCAGAGTTTTAATTAACAATCCAGTAATTGCTTCGACTTCGTTGATATTATTAATATCTATATAAGAACGCAGATGATCTGATTCTAGTAGCCAACGGGTAATTTCACCTCGTTTAATTGAACCTTGAACCTGGTTAATTACTTGAACTACGACAATTTCTGTAATTTCTTCTGCAAAATTAGCAAGAATACCTTGATGAATTTGCCGTCTAACTACATAAAAATCAATTAACTTTGCTTGATCAAGTCTGATGGTAACTGGGATGATTCGTAAATATCGCCAAATTGGTATTAGCAATAATATATCATACCAACGCCAAAGAATTGCTTCTAACCAACTTAAATGGCTATATCTACGTTTTATTAAGAAAGTACGTCCTAGTAATTCTGTGGCAAATAGAACTACAAATGGTAAATCAATTATCCAAAATTTATCTAAAAATTCCCCATTTTCATCAATTTTTCGATAATAGTTTTTGGCAATTCCCGGACGAATTTTCTGGTCAAAAAAAGCTATTTCCTGATTCCAACCATGTTTAGATAAATACTCCTGACTCCAAAAAGTATTAAATGCACCTTTTGCAGATTTTTGTCCGACGTGTTCCCGCATCCGGTTTTTGATTTTTTCCAGCGTTCCACTCTTGCCTGCACCCGCAAAAGGATTACTATCAATCATCTCTTGGCTAAGAAAGTGAAGTTCCTCCAACTTGGTTTTGACTTGAGGAGAGTTTAACCCTGTTTGAATTACCTGTTTTTCTAATCCATCTACTGCCTCTAGATATTGTTTTGTCTCACGATGAGGTTCAATACCTTTGATTGGATCGTATAATCGAGTTATTACAGGAATTTGACGGAAGTAAAAATCTCTCCAAGGTACATAACTTAAATCAAAGAAAACTAATCCTAAATTGACAGTAGCTGTAATTGCCATTACTCTTTCAAACCATAGGTTTTTGTGTTGGGAAATTTTTAATTTGCTCATGATTTCTAGTTATAGTAAATTGCAGGGTTTACGAAATACAGTAGCATCAGGTTGAAAACCAGTGTCATGAATGTTATAGCAGAAATCAGGAGTCAGAAGTTAGGAGTCTTCTACTATTAGGCGTTGGTGAATTGGGGGATGAAGGCTTAACGACGATTTTGAATGCTAACCTACTTACAATTAAATTGTCAGCAAAGACATTAAAAACCTACCGGGGGACTCTCGGAAAGTTACGCTTGTCAGTTCGGCTTCGCTCACCGCAAGCAGAGATGATTCTGCCAGTAATGGCAAACAGGATCAGGGCAAGAACCCAAATATTTATTTAAGGAACCCTGCCTGAAGCTGGGATAACTGAGAGATATAGACTGAAACTCTCTATAGAATCCCCGCGTCTTTAGACCGGGGAGTGTCAACAGTTCGGAGATATTAGGCAGATGGCGAAAACTAATTTTTGTTATATTTAGGGCTTACGCATTGACAAAGTTTTCTAAATATGTTGCTGGGATTTTATCTCTTGTAAGTAGTGGGACAAAATTAATTACACAATGTCATTGCGTAAGCGTTGCGTGGCGTTAGCTATATGAAACGAAGTGAAATGAAGCGATAGCGAAGCGCTGCTGCAAGCAGTTCGCAAGGGTTGTGATTGCTTCGCTTCGCTCGCAATGACTGTAAATATTTTTGTCCACTTACTTAGAGTAGGGTGCGTCAGACCCAATAATTTGGTAAAAAACAGATTTCCTCTATCTGACGTGGTTGGTGAGCTTGCCGAACCACACCCTAATCAATAAGTTATTCCCAAAGCCGAAAACGACGCAATTTCCTTCATTTATATGATGGTAAGTTAGTGAGTGTGCGTAAGTCCTAATATTCATTAATAATCAATTAGAGTCGAATTAATCAGAATTAATAACTAATTGTTAAGCCATAGGTTAAAAAAACTTCAGAATTACCTGCTAGTGTCTTAGTATCAAGGATTTAATCCCAAGGAGTTTTTATGATGTGGTGTGGTTTAAACAAGTCTAGAGTAACTATAGCTTTAACCTGTATTGTGGCAGCAAGTGTTGTGTCTTCAGATATGACTTTTGCCGCTCGTCAGCGCAACTATAAGCCCGATGAATTCCGATCTGTATTACGTGGATTGGGTTATAACGTTAAGGTTAAAAAAGATCCTCTGACTGATGAGGAAACTAAAAAGGCTATCACTGAATTTCAAACAGGCTACAAGTTAAAGGTGGATGGGAAAGTAGGTCCCCAAACCCAAGATCAAGCTGCTATGATTGTGCAAATTTTGCAAGCTAATTTGAATACTGTACTTAAACCAAAAACTCTACTTCCTCGTGATCAATTCTACAGTCCCCAGTTAGAAGAGTTGGTAAAGGAGTACCAGAAAAAACATCAACTCTCAGAAACTGGGATTGCTGATTTACAACTTCGTCAAAAAATAAATGAAGAAGTTAAAACTATCATTACCAACCCAGTAACTAAACCCGAACCAACAGTTACACCAACAGCTAAACCAACAGTTACACCAACAGCTAAACCAACGACTAAACCAACAATTAAACCAACAATTAAACCAACAATTAAACCAACGGCTAAACCAACAGTTAAACCAACAGTTAAACCAACGGCTACAGCTACGCCTACACCAACGGCTACAGCTACACCTACACCGTAAAAGTAAAGTCAAGAATTAGAAATCGGTAAACATCTGACAGGCTATTGTGTCTGTCAGATGTTTACTCAAAATCAAATAAAACTCACCTTTTCAGCTTTAAAGCTTCCGTTGCAGATATTCCCTCACCTTGAGTACCGAAATACCATAAAGCTGAACTGGCTTCAGCACGAGTTACAGGTTTTTTGGGTTGAAATAGGGTTGTATAGCCAAAAACTCGGCGAATATTTGATTGTTCAGCGTTCTGGAAATCAGCCAAAACTGCTTTTAATGCTTTCGGTTCAATACTACCTGCATCTTGAAAACCCCAAGTTTGTTTAACGGCTTCTAAATTAGCAGCGGGTAAGGCTTGGCGAGTATCTAAAGGAACTTTCCAGAGGATTAATTGTTCTCGTGTCAAGGGTGCATCAGGACGGAATAAAACCGCTGTGGCATCTCCAGATAAAGCACTGGGAATTAAACCAGCTTCGGCTAATCCTTGAATGACTGGAAAATCGGGATCTTTGGTTAAGATATCCCTAAAAGCTGGTTGAGTGCTGGAGGATGCTAACCGAATTTGTTTGGCTGGATTATTCGCATACATGGCATTATTAGCTGCAACTAACCAGCGGGCATATTCCCGACGGGTGATAATTTTATCAGGGAGAAATTCGTTGGTTTTTGGTTCGATAGATAAAACACCTAATGTAGCTAAATCTTGAATATGAGAGCGCCATTCTGGGGGTGCTTTTTGAATATCAGTAAATTCCTGAGTTGTTAAGGTTTCCGGTTGGGTGGTTGGCTGTAGGGTTGGCTGGGTGACTACGTTAGTATTATCAGTCTTAGGTAATACTGGACCGATAAATTCTGGATTATCTGAAGGGGTAACTGGGTTAGTAGACGTAGTTGGAGAATTGGACGAATATTCAATTAATAATTTAGTAGCTGTTTGCGGTTGATTGGGTTCAGCTTTAGTAACAGTTTGTGGTTTAATTGTGACATTGATGAGTAAATCATTGCGTTTGGCGGAAAAAGTCCCATCTACATCATCTTGAGGCTGTTGGACAATTTGCCAGTTTTTAGCCTGAAATTGCTGGCGGTAAAAGCTGGTGATTATATTACTGGGATCTGCACTTTGCCAACGAATTGATATTTTATTTTCGGAATTAGCTGGTGTAACTTCCTCTAGTTTGGCGTTGGGGTAAATGGGAATATCTGCGGGAAAATCAGCCGGTAATTTAATTGTTGATGTGTTGGGGTTTGGTGTTGTTTGCTGACTCTGAGGTTTGCCAAAGGGAACAGGATTATTTTGCAACTGAGGGTCAGCCGCTAATGATTGTTCTAGGTTTTTAGCAGATTGACTGTTAGCACAGGCTGTTAAGGATAGTAAAACAGCAAAACTCAGGAATACAGCAGGGTAGTTACGGGAAAACACAAAGAAATCACAAATTGATTTTCACCTTCTACAGTAGCATTTTTGAGGTTGGGTAGTCAGCCAGGGAATAAATTCCCTGTCTTAAAGTTAAAGTCGGTTAAAACCGACTGTTTTTGGTTTATTTTTTCTCTCACTGGAAGAAGAGATGCGTTTTTAGCTTAAACCTTTACACATCTATAATTAATAGTGATCTTCCTATGAGAATAGATTCTACTCAAGCTTTAAAATTACGCAGTTTGGGGTTAATTGAATTTAAAGGAAATGATGTGCAATGTCTTTGTAATTTATATCGTTTTTATTTTCAAGAACGTATATAGCAGTTGTCGCGCTTGATGCAATACAATCGAGGGCGCAGGCCCTGCGCCCCTACCAATGTGTAAGTTGCGTAAGTTATGTTATAGTCTAAATTTATACATTTATTGGTTAATGGAATATTGCTTTGCAACGCCAATAGTGGCGGTTATAGGTTTTGAGGAATTGATAGAAAGTTTTCGCCAATGGTTTGAAGTGGTAAGCTGGGAATAAGGCAACTCTGCGGCTGTTTGTAAGAATTGATGGACGGCTTAGGGATGATTTAATGCTTCTATTGGGGAAGCGATCGCAAGTTGCATCGGTGTTACATAATTAGCTATAGGTTGGTATGCACTTGAATGAGTTACAGAATACATGGCAAAGGCCTACATTAAGGGACTCTTGACTTCTACTATGGCTATTTTTTGGGTTCTGTAAATAATTGCTAAAGGAGGTGACGATAGGTTCAACAATTCCTGACTAGAAGCCTAGTAGCTGTAGAAGTAAGAGCAAATGGCAGCAAAATTCCGAAAAAAATCCGCTTTCACCCAAAAATATAGATCGGATTGCAGTAGGAAGAATCTAAAATAGATATTAAATTAGAAAAACAACGGCCATTAAGCAACGTCAGTTCATTTCACCGTCTGTAAAGCGTCCCCAGGTTGTTACCAGTGCTGAAACAAGATGTCATGCAAGTTTCCCAGGATCAGCCTATTTATTCTGAGGCTCCACTCCAACTACTGCTGTTTATTGATGGGCGACCTCAGTCCCGTCAACAAGTGCAGCGAATTCGTGCTTACTTAAAAGAATTAGAGGCTGGGTATAGTTTTGAACTACAAATTATTGATGTTGGCGAACAACCCTATTTAGCGGAACATTTTAAGTTAGTAGCAACTCCTGCTTTGGTTAAAATTCATCCCGAACCTCAACAAACTATTGCTGGTACTAATATTATTCCGCAATTAAAAATTTGCTGGCCGCGTTGGCAAACCGCTGTCACCACTTTTTTGAAATTACAGGAAGATTCCCAGGAATGTTTGGATGAGAAGAGTCAGGTGATTGTGCCTAAGTCTACCATTCATTCTGTTGCTACTTCGGCGGAGGCAATTCAACTAGGGGATGAAATTTTTCGTCTGAAGCAGGAAAAGGAGAGACTGCAAGAACAGCTACTGTTTAAAGACCGAGTGATTGCCATTTTAGCCCATGATCTTCGCAATCCTCTGACGGCGGCGGCGATCGCTATTGAAACTCTTCAATCTAATTACAATCCAGATACGGGGGAATTTCTCCGCCTGAAACCAGGACTGGCTATACATTTATTAAAACAAGCCCGGACACAAACACGGATCATTGATCGGATGATTGCTGATTTGTTACAGGTCGGGCGAGGTGAGGATATAGAATTGCCAATCGTACCACAAAAGTTACAATTGGGGGAATTGTGTTTACAAGTATTAGAGGAATTGAGCGATCGCTACACAGCTAAATCCCAAACGGTAGAAACAGATATTCCCCAAGATTTACCCTATGTATATGCTGATCCTGAACGCATTCGGCAAGTCCTAGTTAATCTTTTAGATAACGCCATCAAATATACACCTGTTGGTGGTATTATCACTGTAGCTGGACTACATCGGACTACCCAAAAAGTTCAATTTAGTGTTGGTGACACAGGACCAGGGATTCCCGAAGAAAACCGCGATCGCATTTTTGAGAATCTTTTCCGTCTCCAGCGAGATCGAGGCACAGATGGATATGGAATTGGTCTTTGTTTATGTCAACGCATTATCCGCGCCCATTACGGTCAAATTTGGGTAGATTCATCTCCCCACGGTGGTGCATGGTTTCATTTTACAATGCCAGTATATCCATCGTGAATTAGGGAACAGGGAACAGGGAACAGGGAACAGGGAACAGGGAACAGAGAACAGGGAACAGGGAACAGGGAACAGGGAACAGGGAACAGGGAACAGAATAAGAAATTATTACCAATCACCAATCACCAATCACCAATCACCAATCACCAATCACCAATCACCAATCACCAATCACCAATTACCAATTACCAATTACCAAGTATCAAAAATGCCAAATCAATTAATGTATCAACAGGATGATTTTGTTGTTTTAGAGACAAATCAACCAGAACAATTTCTCACCGTAGCTGAATTACTACTCAAGCTGGAAACAACCCTATCGCAAATCTCACAGGAGGATTTACCACTGGATTTGCAAAAATTTAATTCAATCAGCCAACAAGCACAATATTTACTGGATACTAGTTGTAATTTAGATTTAGGTCCAGGAAAATATTTACAGTGGTATGCAGTCAGGTTGGAAAAATAAAACCCACAATATTCTTCCCAGGACGATGCTATAATATACTCAGTATGATCAGGAAATGCTATATCCCTACTCCCTATCCCTGATGTAAAAAATATTCTGACTCCTGAATTCTTGTCTTTATCTATGTTCGGTTTCAAAAGTTATGCTCTCAGACTGATATGCAGGTGGTTCAACATGAATGAGAATCCTCACAGGATGAAAACGTTGTTCTAGTTGTTTTTCGACTTCTTCCGTGATGTTGTGGGCTGTCTCTACATCTGGTGCATCTACAATGAGGTGCATTTCTATAAAAACTTGACGACCAATGACACCACGAGAAGCGATATCATGACAGTTGAGGACACCGGGGACGGAAACGGCGATCGCATGAATTGTTTCTGGGGCGATCGCCATTTGATCCACCAACCAAGGTAAATTTTCAGTTAAGACTGACCAACCACTCCAAAATACCAATAGAGCCACCGGGAAAGCTAGTACCACATCTAACCATTGATAACCCAGCCACACACCAATCAAACCACCAATAACCGAAATTGTCACCCAAACATCGCTCATAGTATGGGTAGCATCAGCGATTAGAATCGAACTACCTACCCTTTTTCCCACATTCCGTTCATAAAAAGCGACAAAAATATTTACTCCTAAAACAATTAATAATAACCACAATTCTGGAGGTGATACTCTCACAGGTTCACCACCTTTGAGAATCCTTTCTACTGCACCTTGGACAATTTCAAAACAGGCTATTCCTAAAAATGCAGCAATACCCAAAGCCCCCACTGCTTCAAACTTATTATGTCCGTAGGGATGCTCCCGATCTGGCAACGGTGAAGAAAACTTAATAGCCACTAATCCTAAGACATTATTAGCACTATCTGTCACACTATGTAAGGCATCAGCCAGTAAGCTTAAAGAACCTGTCCAATAGCCCACCAGTGCTTTTAACCCCATCACGAATATGTTTAGTAATAGTGTAATGATTAAAACTCTTCTTACTTCAGTGCGGTTATCGTAAATCATATATTTATAATTGTGATTTGTGAAAAAAAGGAATAGAGAATTTGTTTTCTTGAACTCTTACTGTACACCAATAAGTATTTGTTGCTAAGAATAAATATATAGAAAATAGGTCAAAACTTGCTAATTAAGAATTTATCTCTTTATTGAACAAAAAGATCCCCGACTTCTTAAAGAAGTCGGGGATCTGGATATGGGATCTGGATATTATAAATATAATAGAGAGCATATTCCGGTAATATAGATAATTACGAATTATTGTTAATAAGTAGCTTATGTCTTCTGTACCTCTAACACTGAATCTAGTAGAAGGTTCTGTTTCCGTCAGTTTTTCACCCCAAGCAGCACAAGAATTAAAAGCAGCAATAGATGAATTAATGAAAAGCCTCAAAGCTATTGCTAGTAAAACTCCAGGAACAGGTAAAGTCAGTCCCCAACCCTCGTTAGAGTATCGTTACACTGGGGATGTATTCATAGAACTATTCTGCAATCCTAATATCTGGCCTACTCCCTTTGCAGCTAAAGTTTTGTTAACAATTCGCAATCTAGGGATTCGGTTAACGACAGAAGCGGAACTTACCCGTGTGATTGAGGATCTTAATCAGTATTTAGAGCAGTTTTAAATTAACATCTAAACTATGATTTTTGTGATTTTGATGATTTTTATGATGAATCCCTCATCTTCATCAAAATAATCCTAAAAATCATACTTCAGACATTTTTCTCGTTTTCTCGTTCCCATACTCTGTATGGGAATGAATTCTAGAAGGCTCTGCCTTCAATAATAGCAGAGGCAGAGCCTCTGAATAGCATTCCCAGTCAGAGACTGGGAACGAGATAATGAGATACAACTTGTCACAAAACTGAGGTGAAGGTATGGTTATTATCCTCTATTTTGCTTTGGCTTGTGTTATTCCATATTCTATGTATACTATGTAATAGGATTTGAGACATTGACAGACAGAACCAAACCTAACTACGTATGGATGTCGGCAATATGAGCAACTCAGTATACAAAGTATTTGAAGAAATCGAGTTTAAAGCCAAGCTACTGGCTCAATATTGGCAGAATTTTCACATAGAAATATCCCAGCACCTACCAGAGAGTTATCAGCCAGAAATACAAGAACTATCCAACAACTTAGAAATAGCCTTAACTCAACTCATTTACGAATTACAAAATCCTACTCTTACCCTAGCCACCACAGGGACTACAAGTAGCGGTAAAAGCACTTTGGTTAATTTGCTATGTGGAGCAGAAATAGTCCCGGTTGCAGTTAGTGAAATGAGTGCTGGCGCAGTGACAATTGAGTATAGTAAAGAAAAATCTCTGATCATTCATGAAACACCGGGGGCGTTATGGGAGTGTGGAGAATGGAGAGGAATTAGTGACGATAAAATTTATCATCGTCTTTACCAAGCAATGATAGGTTATATCGAAAATAGAGAAACTCAACCAAATTTAGCCTGTCCACAATCTACAATTGCTTACCCTTTCCGACTGTTAAAAGAATCTCAATTACAATTACCAAAAGGAACAAGAGTAAGAATACTTGATTTACCTGGTTTAGCCTATGTGGGTGATCAAGGTAATGCTAATGTTATTAAACAATGTCGAGAGGCTTTATGTATAGTTACTTATAACAGTGCGGAAACAGATTCTCAGAAAGTAAAAAGTTTATTACAAGAGGTTGTACAGCAAGTAAAAGATTTAGGTGGTTCTCCTGCGCGGATGCTTTTTGTACTAAATAGGATTGATGTTTTTCGAGCCGATAGAAGCTGGCCAGAATCAGAAAATAGGTTTATTGAAAAAGCTATTCGTGAGATTAAAAATGAATTAACTGAGCAATTAAAGGAATACACAGAAGATATTGAAAATTTAAAAGTAGTCAAACTGAGTACATGGCCTGCTTTATTATCTTTGCAAATCCAAAATCAAGATGATATTTACAGTGCAGATGCTTGTAAAAAAGCGGATAATCATTTTAATGGATTAATTGAAGATATATTAGAAGACTTGCCACGTAACACACAAAAATGGAATAGACACGATAAAAATAGAGTTGCTGAAGCATTATGGCAGAAATCCTATGCTGAGGAATTTCAGGAAAATCTCAGGGAACATATTAATAAACATTTTCCCCAGTTAGTAATTCCCCAAATTATAGAACGTTTTAATATAGCTGCTGGAAATGCGATCGCAGAATGGGCAACACAAACAACAAATGCTGTTCTTAATAGTTCGGAGGAACGGTATCAAGAAGAATGTGAAAATATATCACAGATTAGATTATCAATTGAGCGTTTCTTACAAATTAGCGACACAAATTTAAGAGAACCATTTGAAAGAATAGATACAAAGATTAAACAAGTTATAGCAGAACAGTCAGAAGATGATCCTGTGCTATATCTGGAATCAACAATTTTAGAAATTAAGAATGTAGAACCGTATAATCTATTAGGAGAAAAATTATATCCCCTTTACGGGTGGAAACGGGAATTAGGTCAAGGAATTAACCAAGTATTAGAAGCTATAGCCAAGTCTTTAGAAACTGGAAAGGTAGACTTAGACAGTACAAACTTAAAAAAAGCAAATCTTTTAAATGTCAATTTACTAGGAAGAAACTTAAACCGATTAGTAAAATTAGGTTATACAGCTTCCGTTGCTAAAGAAGGTAAAACAATGGAGGCAAAAACAGATTCAGAAAAGAATCAACTTAAGCAAATAAATGAAGAATTAAATGAACTAGCTATTCATTTGAATATTGTGATGGAGGATGTATTAAAGCAGATTTCTAACCAAGAATTAAATAGAATGTATCAAGCAGTAGTAGAACTTTTCAATTGTCATTTATCTCATATTGAAAAGGGAGCAAATGATATTTCACCTAGCATAGCAATTAAATTTCCAGAATCCCAACTTATTAAAGTTGATAGTAAACTTACATTTAATTTTTGTTTTGAAGCAGGTTTCCCTATTAATAAAGGAACGTGGAAAGAGGCAATACAGGTTGAGAAAAAGCAAAGAGATTGGTATACATTATGGATTTGGGAACGGACTTTTTATGAAACTGAATATCAAACCCGTTCTAGCGATAATGCCGAAATACCTAGTGTGAACAATTTACTGAAAGGTTGGCTAATTCAGTCGAGAAAGGAAGAAAAAGAAATAGTAAACAAAATTGCAACTTGGCTACTAGAACAAATTGATTGTCTAAAAAAAAATGTAGATAAACTTCAGAATGATATTATTGACCGTTATCAAGCCAGACTTGATAAAGCTAACCAAGAAATTACTCTAGATTATGAAAAGCAACGAAGTGTTTGGCAACCTATTGAACAAAAAGCTCAAGACCTTGCAGAAGAGTTTTCTGGCTTAGAAACAGTTTTAAAAGAGGAGCATTAAAATCCAGTGGCAACAGAGAACCATAAAAACCTATATGATCAAGTTTGTAAAAACATATCTCAAATAACTGGAAGAGGTCTTTTATATCAGACTATTGGGATAATAATGGGTGAAGAACAACTACTACATCGAGAAAAAACAAATAAAATCTGTGATTATTTTGGTATAAAACCTTCTGCAAATAAAGACGAAGATAAGAAAATTATTAATAACTTGTTGGATGGAATATTAAAAAATACACCAATCAACAATGTTATCGCTAAAGCAATAAACCAAGGAGGAAACATGGAGTGGATTTTTGTAGCAGCAGCTTTTACATTTGTTGGATTGTTTTTGTACAAGCAAACTCTTGATAAAAAAGAACAGGAAAAAACGAAACCTGTGGTTCAAGAAATAAAGAATCAACCAACCTTTCAGCCTCTAATTCCTGCGGATTTATGTCTTGTTATTCCAGCATCTGTAGCCAACAATTTCATAAATCGTTCAAATTTAAAGGTTGATGAGCTAATCTACCTCATAGATAACGCCTCTTACTTCCTATGTACTACTGTTAAAGTTGCTGACTCAAATGAGCAAAACTTAGAAATGACAGATGAGAATATTTCACCTGATAGCATACGAGAAGTTTATCTCAGAATCAATATTAATGATGGTTGTAAAATGATTGATCAAACGGTGCGTTACTCTTTAAAAACAGATATACCAAGTCAGGCTAAGTGTATTATTAAACAATTAGCCTGTCTTAAAAATTTATCTGGCTTACAAAAATTTAACCGCATTTAAGGAGTATCTACAAAATGGATTGGAAAACAGCATCTTCCTACTACGAAACCCGTTTAACCGACGCATTAAACATCCAAAGACACGCGGTTAATTTAGCCAACTTACCTCAAGCAGAAGTTCCCGAAAAATTAAAACAAATCCTATTACAAGAAGCACAACCCGCACGTCGTCAATTAGAAAGACTCAAAAAACGTGAATTTCGGATTGCAGTAGTCGGGTTAGAAAAAGCCGGAAAAAGCACCTTTGTGAATGCTTGGTTAGAATGTGATTTACTTCCAGCGAAGGGAGGAAGATGTACATTTACCACCACACAAATTTATTCAGTGCAAAATGAATCTGAACAAAAACTAGAAGTACAGGCAAAAACAGAAGATGAATTTATCAAACTACTCAAAGAACTAGAAAAAGCTAAAGCGCAAGAAGATATTAATACTATTCACACCAATGAAATCACTTTAAAACAAGTCAGAAAAGAAGGAAATCGAACATTTCCATTTACTAGATTAGAGGATATTCGAGAACCTTTAAAAAAATACGTAGCAGATGAAAAATATGCTCATGCTGTATTAGAAGCGAGACTTTATACGAACAAACTTGCACAAGCTGAAGGGATTGTTTTTTATGATGTTCCCGGTTTAGATTCAGGTTTAGCCAAGCACGTTGACGAAGCACAAGAAATGTTATCAGATTGTGATGCTGTGATATTAGTACAGCGTTTTACCAGTCTGAGAGAAAAAGAATTAGAAATCATCAAATTTACAGAACAGGGTGATAAAAACGTCACCGTTGCTGATAAATTATTTGTGTTTTTAAGTCGGATTGATTCATTAGGTAGTGCAGAAGCAATGAAAACCCACATTCAAGAAGCTTCTCAAGATTGGTTAAAACGGGCAAATTTACCAGAACACAGGATTGTTTCTGGTTCTGCTGGTGCATATTTATTATTAAATAATATAGCTGGAGAACAAACTAAATTAGAAATAGGAGATGCAAATCTTATTCAATCACATTTACAGAGATTAACAGGTATTGATGATGCGGAAATTCTCAAAACAGATGCTACTGGTATTCCCGTAATTAAAGAGAAAATCTTTAATTATATTAATACTGAAAGAGTCGCTATTTTAAAAAAACGGTGTGAAGTTTCTCTAAATACAATTATCAGCACATCTGAAGAAATTTATCGTTTAGTTAGTAAAAATCATCCAGAAAATCCCGAACAAGCCAAACTATTTGCAGAAAACAATCAACGAGTTCTATTTGCAGAATGGTGGAATCAAAAATGGTTAGTAATTAAAGCCGATTTACAAAAGTACTATGATGCTTATGTTGTCAATAAAGCTTTAGAAAATTTAACAGCTAACTCCTTAACTCAAATAGAAAAATTTCGAGAAGGATATCTACAAATCGTTGATAAGGAAATGCAGAAACTCAGGGAAGAAACATTTAGAAAGAAAGATACTATTTTTCTAGCTAACTCAAATCCTGCATTTGACAGAATGAAAGCTAACTTTGCTTGGAGAGAAGATTTGTATAATGATATTAGTAAACTTTTAGCTGCTATTGCTAGACAACTGGCTTTAGAACTCCAAAATGAAGCTTTAAACTTAGTTGAATATATGACAAGTTTATTATGGGGAAGTAATCAAGTAAAAGCCAGATTAATTGAAAATTCAGAAAATTATTTTTTATCGAAATTAGAAAGTAGTTTAAGCGTGTTATTTTTACGCTTTGCACGTCCAGTAGCAGAAGTGTTAATTCGCGGACCAGTTAATAGTGACACTCGCAATAAAATTATCAAAAGCCTGGGGGTAGATATCGAAATTGTTGATAACTACTATAGTGGTGAAGAACCTGCTTATAGTCTTCTCAAAAGATATGTAAAATATGGTTCTGATTTACTTTTTAACTCAGAAATTCGCCAGCAAGTATTAGGAGTAACAGAAATAGTAAATCCAAATTCTCTCAATGTTTCTCATGAATTTATAGTTGAACAACAAGCTGTAATTTTTGAAGTTGAAAATGATATTAATGCCTTTGAGGAATACTTGCGATTTGCAATTTTTAATGCTGCTAGTTTTGAATCATATTGTATTCAAGAACTCAAAGGTTTAGTTGATAGTTTTAGAGAAAAAGAAGGTACTTGGACAGGTGTAGCTTTGAATGAATGGTTACAAGGGAATCCACTTTTATTAGCGGAAATACCAAACAATTTAAAATCACAAGAATCTAATTTAGAAGTGAGTGAAAGATTAAGACAATTATCTATTGCCTTAAAAAGTAATATTATGGAAAGCAGGAGAAGAGGTCAAGAAGACTAACATTATTTTGCACCACGCTATCAAACAAAATGCTATAATATTAAGTCTAGGACTTACGGAAAATATCTCTCAAACTCTCTTTCTTTTCTTCGTGTCTTCGTGGTTTATTCTTTCGTAAGTAGGTAAACAAAATAAAAATGGGGGGTATTGCGTTTTGTAAAATGGCTGAAACTCAATCAGAATCTCGCATTGAGACAACTTTACATACCGTTATATACCTTTAAATTTTTCTGTTCACCTACTTAACTTGTGCGTAAGTATCCCGTAATTTTTACCCCCCTTAAATAGGTAGGGTGCGTCAGACTGCATAAATCATATCAAAAAACAGATTTGTAATATCTGACGCACCCTACAGTGCTATAATGTCAAATCATCACAAATATCACTGGAGATGAAAATTATATGACTCTCACAATTAACAACGTAGAAAAAATAGAACAAATATTAAAAGATGATGATAACGACTATCAAATAGAACTACAA
>NZ_VILC01000011.1:126294-129950 GCF_009712065.1 Aphanizomenon sp. UHCC 0183
ATAGCGATGATTGCAGGTCGAGGCGATTATAATTGCAGGTTCTTACAGGTAAGGCGCACGTCCGATTCTGAGGGGGTGGGATTATAGCGATATAGTCCTGCTACCCGACCACGTGACCCCCAGCTTGGGCTTCAAATTAGGATGGCAGAAGAAACTAGAGAGGTTAGGGGAAGAGTCCCTAAAAACATGAAAGAATCAGAATAAATATGGTGATGATTTATTGGAATCTGTGAGAACCGTTAAACAGGATGCCGAGAATTTGGGGATGAGAATGTTGTCATTACCTGATACTAAACTCAGACTCTATGTGAAACGATTGTTTGTTGATAATGCTGAAGTATGGAAACAAATTGAATCTGTAGGTAAGGAACTTGATTTGGAAGTGATTTCTTGTTTACCTGAATAATTAATTCAAACAATTGTCTACATTTAATCAATTGCTAGATACTAAGAGTAATAATTTTTGAACATTAGTATTCTGCTTGTTTATCCCTGACTTTTGATAAAATCATAAATCAGGGACATAACAGCATTATTTTGGCTGTAATACTGCGTTAATTAATGTTTGAAACTCATCCAGTGAATTAACGCTAATGGTTTTTAAATGTAGGTTTTTTAAAGCCATTAAATCATTAATTTCTTTGAGAGTTTCCATTAATTTTTCAGGTAAAGTACCAAAGCGATTTTCTAGTAAATCAAAAATGTTTTGTTGGCAGGTTTCTTTAGCACCTTTTACTTGTCCTCTTTCTTCTGCAAGTTCTTCAATAGTGCTGAGGAAAGGCATATTTAACTCCTTTTCGTGTTGTTCTAATTTATGGTTAAACTCTAATTGCAATGGTGGTGGTAACGTCATCATTTTATCAATGAACTTGACTAAATTAATAATGTCAAATTTAGTTAAGCCTTTTTGATACAATGGTCTGACTAAGTTCCATTTCCATTGTTCTCTTTGCGTTAAGTCCTTAGTAGTGACTTTGGTTTTCAGATGTGCCATTACTATTATAGCAAACAGATTGTTACTTGCAGCTAGTTCTTCCCATTGATAGTCTAGCAGTTTCACTGTACTGAATTTGATTTTAACTTCACTATCCCCTAAACCGTATTCATAACTATTTGGTCGCCAACTTTTGTTTTCATCTCCTAATATTGCTAAACTTATTACTGGTTTATTAAATAAATCAAATGAACGATAATTATAGATAAACATTCTTTGAGGAAACTGTTTATCATATTGACTTTGGACTTCTATATGAATCAAAATCCAAATTATTTCATTATTCAATAACCAGACTTGAAACAATTTATCCGCATAACGTTTTTTTGTTTGACTAGATGCAGTAATTTGTTCTAGTTCTTTATCTAAAGAAATAGGGGGTTTACTCCAGTCAATTTGTTCGTATATTTTTGGATAAAAGAATTGTAGAAATGATTCAAAATATTGTCCTATAGCTTCTTTCCATGTTTGATCATAGTTCGCTGTTGCTTCTGTCATATTTGCCCCCGGTTTTTGGGATTTATAATAAATCCCCAACTTCTTTATGATACCATTAATTTTGTTGTCAATAGTATGATATTGTCTGAGATTTATATACTGCAAAATTTAGTATAATTAATAATGCCCCTGGCGTTGATAATTTAGTATGGTTTGGCGATTCCTACGGAGCGCTTTGCTATCGCTTCACTGCTCATTCACTTGAGAACCCCGAAGTATTATCAATATTATCAGCATTGTAAACATAGGTAATCAGCCCCCTATTGGCATTGATAGCGCAGCGTGGCGTAAGCCATAGTCTTGAGTTACCCGGAAGTTATCGGTAGGGGCGCTATCGCGCAGAGGGGGCGTTGTTTTCGAGGTTTTGTTATGGCTATCAACATTCTTTCCAAAGCTGACAAGAAACTTTCTCAACTCAAGGATGGAATTCGAGTTTTGGCTTGGGAACAGTACAAGATTGATAATCGTGTTAAAGGTGAGGAAGGTTATAAAATCTTTGAAGCAGAATGGTTAACTCATGACATTCATAAGATGGATCAAGCCAAGTTTGATAAGTTTATTGCAGGTTTAGGTTATACCGTAGATGACTTACTTGCTGAAAGGAATAGATATTATCAGAAACGTAATCGAGCTACTGGTATTGGTAATGAACCCGCTAGTTTTGATAACAAACCTGCCAGTGTTGATTATGTTGAAGGTAATCAAGTATGTCGGCTATCCACCAGAAATAAATACCACGGTTACAGGAATTACAAAAACTGTTACTCAGTGGATTGCTGAAAATGCGATCGCTTTCGGGACTAATACCATTCTTCTTGTTTCTGGTAATCCTACACCCACACCGACAACTACACCGACAACTACACCGACAACCACACCGACAACCACACCGACAACTACACCAACAACTACACCAACAACTACACCAACAACTACACCGACACCAACACCAACGCCAACGCCAACGCCAACGCCAACGCCTACACCTAGACCTCCTTCTGGAAGTATTTGCAAATACAATAACGGAGATTTGTTAATTGTCGGATTACCGCCAAATACTTATCTCTATTTTGGTGGCGCTGATAATACAAATAGCCGAGAAGGGACTACTAGCAGCCAAGGTAAGATTACCTTAAATGGAATTAATTTCTTTGCAACTTATGAAGGCATAAGCGCTGGTTTAGGTGCTTGGGATGGTGATTATAATTATTATGAAACCTTGACGGAAAGGTTAGACTTAACGCCTAATTGTGTCTTTGATTAATTGTTAGGTAGGGGAAGTAGGGGAAGTGGGGGAAGTGGGGGGAGTAGGGGAAGTAGGGGAAGTGGGGGAAGTGGGGGAAGTGGGGGAAGTGGGGTGAACTAGTAGTTCGTCAAATTTATTTTGACGGGTAATAATAGGAAAAACTTCTGTTTTCCCTCCCCTACTCCCCCTACCCCTCTTCTCCCCCTACTTGCCTTTACCCGTCATTTTTGGATTGACAGACTACTAGCGCTCTGCAGGAATCGCCAATTACAACCTAGAGCATCCAGTAGCGATCGCCTCTGTAGTACCGAATTTAATTGAGATTGAGTGTTTGTAATTCTTGAAGAATTGCATTATTGTTTAAGTTGTAACTTCAGAGGATGGCTTTGGCTTTTTCTCAAAAGTCTGGACATTAGGTTCTAATAACACAAAACCGTTATTAGTTGCCTCTCCCATTTTCCCAGCAATAGCACCAACCCACTGAGGATAATTGGCTTGTGCGTCGGTCAATTTCTTCCAAACTTTAGGTTTAACCGTAACGCTAATTATCCTTCCATCGCAGTCAATCTCAAATTGTTGCCAACCATTTTCTACAGTTTTAACTTCTTCTGGCAGTTCGTTGATTTTGATAGTTAGTTCTAATTTTCCTTCAATCATAAATACATCCTCTATAAATTAGCTGAATTAATTAATCCACATTTTTTACTGATTCCACCAGTTGCGATTACTAGGTCGCGCTTCGCTATCGCCTAAGCTGCTACAAGCAGTTCGCCAATAGTTTCAAACACAGTAATAAATTTTGATTATATTGTAATCGAGGTCTAACCTGTGGTTCCAACTTCAATAACTCCATCCCTCCCATCTTTTACGATAGCTATATCTACTATTGCTCCAATAAATGCCCCTAGAATATCCGGC
>NZ_VILC01000120.1:0-12126 GCF_009712065.1 Aphanizomenon sp. UHCC 0183
GTAAGTATCTTTTACCAGAATTAACACGAATTGGACTACCCCATCAAGTTGATCATCATAACTATTATCTTTTCAATGCAAAAGGTCAACCGGGAATAATTGATAGACATCTACCTGATGCTATTGTAAATATTCAAGAGTATAGTAAATATAATTATCTTGTCATTTGTTTAGATGCAGAAGAAGTTACTATTGATTATAAAGAACAAGAAATTTATAAATGTTTAAAGTCTAACAACATTGATTTAGGAAATATCCAATTTCATATCATTGTTCAAAATTGCTGCTTTGACACTTGGTGCTTGGGAAATAAAGGAATTTACCCTTTCCAACCAGAAATTAGTCCATTATTAGATTATACAAATTATTATGATGTTTCAATTAATTGTCCAGAAATTATGGGTAAACAAAATTTTAATACTCATGCTCAATTTCATAAAGATTATTTAAAAGAACTGTTTAAGGTGAATAATCTTAAACATTATAAAATTCCTAATGAAGTCATAAAAGAAGAATATTTAGAACAATTAATAGCCAGGGTTCAAAATGAAACTGAGCATTTACCTACCTTTCAAACCTTCATAGAATTTTGTAATATGATTATAGAACTTACGCACGCTCACTAACTTGCCATGATATGAATGAACGAAATTGCGTCGTTTTCGGCTTTGGGAATAACTTATTGAGTAGGGTGCGTCAGATAGAGGAAATCTGTTTTTTTGTCAAAATATCGTGTCTGACGCACCCTACAAGGGATAAAATTCACGTTACATATTTGGGGAGTCTTGTCAATGCGTAAATCCTAGATTAAATCAAAGTTGTGAAAATCACTAATGCAAGGTCAAACTCTTGCTAATAAAGGGTTTTTCTTCTGACTCCTGCTATAACTGGCATTTTGCAGATGGTTAATGACAGCTCAGTTTGAGGTATCCCCATGAATATGAACAAGCTAACCAAATTCAGCAACAGCCAAAAGCCTGGGAAATTAAGTCAAATTTAAGAATAAATATGGTAGAATACCTTAATAATGTCAACAAGTAGAATAAAATATTTGTCTGTTGTCAAACACTGCTGCTATATATGTCCAAAATTTACACCGTAGAAATTAACCACCAAGGTACAAAACATACCCTGCAAGTTCCTGAAGATGAAAATATTCTTGACGCGGCCTCAGCTAATGGTTTAGACTTGCCAACTTCTTGCGGCGCTGGTGTTTGTACAACTTGTGCGGCTTTGATTACAGAAGGAACTGTAAATCAAGAAGATGGTATGGGTGTAAGTCTAGATTTGCAAAAACAAGGCTATGCGCTGCTTTGTGTTGCTAAACCTCTTTCTGATTTAAAAATCGAAACAGAAAAAGAAGAGATTGTTTATAAAGCGCAATTTGGGAAAGGTGGATAATAATCACCAATCACCAAAAAGTTTCTGTATTCTCAAAATCATCAAGGCAAAGGATTTAGGATTATGACAACTCACTTTATTTCCGCTGAAATCGAATTGCAACAAACTCCCACAGAATTAGAAAAAGCGATTACAGTAGAATTGGAGAAACAAGGTGAACCCCTGCGTTGGGCTATTACCGCTGTTAATGAAGAAGCACAAACCGTAACAGTAGAAGCCGTAGTTACCGCTTAAATTTCTTCTTTGCATCTTTGCCTCTTTGCGCGAAAAAAAACCTGTGATACCCATCCAAAAACCATACACAGTAATTTTAATTATACCTACCGGCATTGGGGCGGCGATTGGCGGTTATGCTGGTGATGCGTTACCAGTAGCTAGAGTTATATCACAGGTATGCGATCGCTTGATTACTCACCCCAATGTTATGAACGGCGCAAGTCTATACTGGAATATTCCCAATGGCTTCTACGTCGAAGGATATGGTTTAGATAAATTTGCGGCTGGAGAATGGGGTTTACGTCCGGTTCGCAGTAATAGAGTCAGTTTGCTTTTAGACCAGGGTATCGAACCGGAATTAATGCTGCGACACTTGCAGGTAGCCGATGCAGCTAGAGCCACTCTAGGATTAAATATTACAAATCATGTTATTACTGATGCACCGCTAAACGTAGAATTACGAACTTCTCCATCAGGTGCTAGTTGGGGAACAATCGGTAATCCTGATAGTTTATTACGGGCTGCTGAAAAATTAATTATAGAAGAAAAAGCCGAAGCGATCGCTGTTGTTGCCCGTTTCCCCGATGATATGGACGAAACCGCAATTAAAAAATATCATCAAGGTCAAGGAGTAGATCCTATAGCCGGTGTAGAAGCCGTCATTAGCCATTTATTAGTTCGTACCTTTAAAATTCCCTGCGCCCATGCTCCTGCCCTTGCCAGCACCCCACCAGACGCAAATTTATCCCCCCGTGCAGCAGCGGAAGAATTGGGCTACACATTCTTACCTTGCGTTTTAGTTGGGTTGAGTAACGCCCCGCAATTTATCATTAATACAGAAAATCACAATTCTTTATCCACTGATATCTGGGCAGATCAAGTTGATTCTTTAATCATTCCTGCTACATCTTGTGGAAGTAGTGCTTTATTGAGTTTAAGCCAGAAACAATGTCAAATAATTACAGTTGCAGAAAATAAAACTTTGATGCAAGTTCCTGCATCCATGTTAAGAATTCCCACCTTGCAGGTAAACTCATATTTAGAAGCAGTAGGTGTATTAGTCGCTCATAAAGCAGGTATCAATCCCTCCTCATTAACAATTAACAATCACCAATTACCAATTATTTTTTAAAATCCTGTGATTGAACAACAAAACCAAGAACCAGAAATACCCTATTTAACACGCACCCAAGTCTTAGTAGCAATGGGTGTAACCGCAATTATTCTCTGGATAGTTGCTAGATTATGGTTGCGCTGGGGTAATATCGCGCTTTTTAAGTGGCACTGGCAAGAACAAGATTTATTATTAGGAATTAGTTTAGGTGTAATTATTACCATATTAAGTGGTTTAGCTTATCGTCTTTCCCCTCCCTACCGCAGAAGTGCCGATTATTATCTAGAAATGGTTCTTAAACCGTTAGTTTTACCAGACTTAATTTGGTTAGGACTACTTCCTGGTTTAAGTGAAGAATTATTATTTCGAGGTGTAATGCTACCCGCTTTAGGCACAGATTATACTGCTGTAATCTTATCCAGTCTTTGTTTTGGAGTCCTACACCTTAGCGGTCCCCAACAATGGCCTTATGTAATTTGGGCAACCATTGTTGGTATTATTTTAGGTTGTAGCACCCTATTAAGTGGCAACTTGTTGTTACCAATAGTTGCTCATATCGTCACAAATTGGCTATCTAGCTACTTATGGAAAATTCAAAAACTTTAGATATCAGAGTAGGGATTTTTTTAATTTTTAATTTTTAATTTTTGGTGTTGCTGAATTGAACCTTTAAAACTCAAACCTCAGTGCGTCTTTGCGCCTTTGCGTGAGACTAGAATTCATACCCTTAATCAGCAACGCCTAATTTTTCTATAGGATTTGACTTCTTCTTTCTGAATCCTGACTCCTGAAACAAAATATCCCACCAATAACACCGCAATGGCTTATTGGTGGGAATTGGGGTAGTTTGATTAAGAGTTTTTCTCAAAGTCAAAACCAGGAAAAACCCAGTTATTGCTTAGAAATCATCAAGAAACTGACCAATCCGATTAATTACGGGGTCTACTTCTTGAGGTTCATATTCAGGTATGGCTTGCGCCACGCTAACGCTATCAGGAGGAATATAAGTAAGTGGTTGTTGATTCAGGATAATTGCCAACTTTGCCACTTGTTGAGTAAGTTGCATCATTTGACTTTCTATCGCCTCCAAACGATGAGACTCCCTCGCCAAAAAACGTTCCTCAAAACCAGCTATTTGATTTTGCATCTCACCGATTTTTTGTTCAACCGTAGTTATATTTGCTGTCTTAGCAACTGGTTGTACAGTTTCTGGGACACACAAAGATTTCCAGAGAGCCTCCTTACACAGGTCACTGAAAGTTTTATCTGGCTGTGTCTCTAAGGAGTTTTCCACCTGCGCTAACAAACTCTCATCAGCAATTTCTGGATTGAACGTAACGGATTTAACTACCTTTTTTGACCATTGGAACATCAGTTTTATGACCTAGCGCGAACAGCAGCAGATAATTGCGCTTCTCCATAAATATACTGCCCCAAAGCATTAGCTTGCCGAGAAGGTGCAGCTAAGTAAGCGTTG
Organism: Aphanizomenon sp. UHCC 0183; assembly: GCF_009712065.1. Classification (NCBI taxonomy): domain Bacteria; kingdom Bacillati; phylum Cyanobacteriota; class Cyanophyceae; order Nostocales; family Aphanizomenonaceae; genus Aphanizomenon; species Aphanizomenon sp. UHCC 0183. The sequence continues at coordinate 4,209 of NZ_VILC01000120.1, forward strand.
ATTTTAGCTTCCTTGAGTAGACGTTGGACATCTTCCCAGAAAAACTCTCCACCACCACCTGTAATAATCACATCAGTTACCCGCTCTGGCAACCACGCTAACACGCGAGAGCAAATTTCCCGTGAAAACTGCTCTGTTAAGTTAGGCAGAAAATCATCTAAATTAGTAGGCTTACTAGCACCTTTGGGACGGTAAAAGCGATCGCCTTTAGGCTTATTAACCGCAGAAATCAGCGCCAATGATTGACTATCCGCACCATCTATTTCTTTAGCGACCAGTTCATAAAACTTACTCATCCCAAACTCTTCACTCTTAGAAGCAGCCCTAGCAAAGCGGAAATTATCCACCATGATCATATCAATGGTTTGATGACCAATATCCACAATCCCCACAGATATTTTCGTAAAATCGGGAACTGCTGTTGCTTTATTCGGTTGAGTTTCTGACCACAGCAAACTACCATATCCTTCTGGCATTACCCAGACTTTGGCAATATTCAAAGTTATGGATTCACCTCGGAAATTCAATACATGAGGTCCAGTTACCAAGCTAGTTAACTGTGCCTTTTCTTTTTCAAATTGTTCCAACGATAAGAACGGCAAACCCAGGACAACGAAAATTTCATCTCTGAGCTTAAAGTAACCAGCAGATGATAAAACTTTGACCAGCGCATCTTCTACCTTAGATTGGCCAACGCCAAGATTAGCCCCAAAATCGGCTGCTAATTGCCCTACAGCATAGCCACTACCTTGATACTCTAACCACAAATCCATTAGTGGGTCAGTAGCCTTAGCTTCAAACACACCACCGCGAATCTGCTCAATAGATGTTTGCTTCACGTTAGAAGGAATGAAAGCCACATTATTGGGTTCACGGCTCACACAAGTCTTTGTGGAGGTTCTACCCAAATCCACACTCAGAATGGTTTTACCCGTAATATTGGTTGGCTTGCCGGAATTTCCAGAATTCATGGGTGTGGCTGCTGATGCTGCTGATGCTGCTGATGCTGGAGTCCGGTTCATAGGAATAGCAGCAGCGTTCATGGGATTAGCTACGGGCGGTTGATCTGTCATGAAATCTCCTCTGTAAAAAGTTATCATGCTCATCTTACAAAAAGGTGAGCTACAAAAAATTTTAGGTTGGGTTAAGTGTAACTAGAAATACGTCAAAATTCATAACAGGCGATCGTCAATTTTTTATGATTTAGTATTTCTGATGTCAGTCTTGGGAAATGTCAAGTCAAGCTTTTCTTTTTTCTTCCCCCTCTTGACATCCAAGCACAGAATAACTACAGGGCAGCCACAGGGGGTTGCCCCTACTCCTAACCCGTCATATTGGCGGGAGAAAAATCATTAAATTTCTCCCACTACCAGTTTTAGCTAAATTTTGCTAAATGGTTGATGTCAAAGATTGGACTCTGGATTCCGAAGACCACTCTAATGGGTTCCAAACTCTCTCTTCTAAAGCCATTTGCTCAATTAGACTAGCCAGGCGTAAAGCTTTGAGAGCTTGTTCACCACCGACAGAAGGCTGATTGCCACCGCGAACACAGTTGACAAAATGCTCTAACTCTGCACTGAGAGGCTGAACATTCGTGGTATAAACCTTTTCAATTAAACCATCTTGTCTATATAAGACTTTTTGATGGTCAATCAGAGGATTAACAGGGGTTTGCCGATGTACCAAAATCTCATTATTGAGAAAATCTGCTTCTGTAAATGAATTTTTACAATGGGCAACTAAACGGCGAATTTTCCGGTGGGTAACTTTGCTGGCTGTGAGAGTAGCAACAATCCCATTAGCAAAACCCAAGGTAGCCGTTACATAATCTAAATAACCTGAGTCTAAAGAACGAGTCCCACTAGCAGTCAGTTTCACCACCGGTGAGGCGGCTAATTCTAGCAGTAAATCAATGTCATGGATCATTAAGTCCAGCACTACGGAAACATCATTCGCCCGCGCTGAATAAGGACTCATACGGTGAGATTCCAAAGCCAAAACTTCCTCGGTTTTGAGGACTTGACTAAGTTCCCTAAAGGCGGGATTGAATCGTTCTATGTGACCAACTTGCAAAATACACTGGGATTCAGCAGCAGCATTAACTAGGGATTCTGCCTCGGAAATACTAGCTGCTATCGGTTTTTCAATTAAAACATGGATTCCTGCTAACAAACAGTTTATACCCACTGCATAGTGTAACCTTGTAGGCACAGCAACACAGATGGCATCTACATGGGGTAGTAAGTCGCAGTAATCTTCAAAAAACCGGACTTTGTGTTTGCTGGCAGTTTCTAGACCACGTTCGACATTAATATCGGAAACACCGACTAATTCCACATCTTTCATGGAACTCAGTACGCGGGTATGATGTTGTCCCATGTTACCAACCCCAATTACGCCTACGCGAATATGGTGCGGCTGGCTGCGCTGTGAATAAAGATTTGGCTCTGACACTGATATGCTATCTTGCACTATTGTTCTCTCCTCAACCACCAAATTTAGAGACGCTAAGGTCGTTGGCTTTTATACTTAAACGCCAGGTCTGATCTGTCTTAAACCATCCAGATGGTAACATAGTGATTATCTTTATGAAGAATTTCAAAGTTTGGGTTCAGTTCCCGCCATCTGGTGATCTTTTCCGTTAACAGTTGTTAATTATCCTGTTTTTATTCATCTATTAGAAAAATTATGTGTTTTTTCTTTAACTCTGTAATTTTTGTAACTCTTAACAGGAATTGTCAGGTATGTATTTAGGAAATTAACTAAATTCAATACATACTTGGTTTTTATAGCGGTAAATTAATCACCCTTTCTATAGGTAAAATTACAATTCATTACATAGTTAATACTCAGAGTATAATGTTTTAGGCGATTTATACAATTAATGTTCTCATTCCTGAGAGTCTTTTTGTCCATATTTAATTTTTGTTGGTTGTATTTTCTTAATTTTCCCATCTTTTGGATGCAATTTATGAAGGAATTGGTAATTGTGAAAATTTCCCTCTCCTCCTGCTATTTCTTGATCTCCCATTTCCTCTTCTGAATATGAAAGCTGTAATTTTGTTGTCTGGTGGTTTAGATTCTTCTACTGTTCTTTACCAAGCAAAGGCTGATGGCTGTGAATGTTACGCTATTTCTTTTAATTATCAACAGCGTCATAGCAAAGAGTTGCATTCTGCTTTTATGGTTGCTAAGGCGGCTGGAGTAGTTCAACATCAGGTGGTCAATTTTGATTTACGACAATGGGGTGGTTCAGCACTAACAGACAACAAGATTGATTTACCTGCAGGGCGATTCCTGCGGAGCGCTTCGCTATCCCTCGACGAAATGGCAGATAATATTCCTGTTACCTATGTTCCTGCCCGTAATACCATCTTTTTAAGTTTTGCTTTGGGCTATGCCGAAGCGATCGCCGCCCAAAGAGTATATATTGGCGTTAATGCCCTAGATTATTCGGGCTACCCAGATTGTCGTCCTGACTATATCGAAGCTATGCAGCAAGTTTTCCAGTTGGGGACAAAACAAGGACGCGAGGGAGAAGCTATTAAAATTATCGCGCCATTAATTGATTTGAAAAAGACAGAAATCATCCAACTAGGCAATCAATTAGGAGTACCTTGGGATCTCACATGGTCTTGCTATGCCGGTGGTGATTCAGCCTGCGGTGTCTGTGATTCCTGTCAATTGCGGTTAGCAGCCTTTGCCGAATTGGGTTTAGAAGATCCCATTGATTATGTCACTTATACTGAAAACGGTTCATAGTTTAACCAAATATGAAACCCCCTCTGGTAAACCTCTCCTTTGCACCTCTCCTAAGAGGAGAGGGAAAAGGAATAATATTTAATACTGGAGAGGCTTTGAACTTGTTCTTTGTATGATAAAAAAGTCCAGCTTCTAGCCGTTTTGAGTATAATCAGGTAGCGATCGCCCTTTGATAAACTATAAAACCATACTTAATCCTATAAAATACGATGAATCAAATCTATACAACCGATGTCCTAGTCGTTGGCGGAGGCACCGGCGGGACTGCTGCGGCTATCCAAGCAGCGCGACGAGGTGTAAACACAATCCTCGTGAGTGAATTTCCCTGGTTAGGAGGAATGCTCACCTGTGCCGGTGTATCTGCACCAGACGGCAACGAATTACAAGCCTGGCAAACAGGACTATGGGGAGTCTTCCTACAAGAATTACAACGCAGACAACCAGGCGGATTAGATAATAGTTGGGTCAGTTTTTTTACTTATGACCCGCGGATAGGTGCAGAAATATTTGCCGACTGGGTACGAGAACTACCTAACCTGCAATGGATTTCTGGACAAGTTCCCTTAGAAGTATTGCGAACCCAAGACAGGATCACAGGTATACGCTTTGCAGACTTTACCATCAACGCCAAAATCATTCTCGACGGCACAGAATTAGGAGACCTATTAGCTTTAGGAGAAATCCCTCATCGTTGGGGTTGGGAATTACAATCAGAATGGCAAGAACCCAGCGCACCAACAAATTTTAACTCCCTGACCCAAACCTATCCAGTCCAAGCACCAACCTGGGTAGTAGTCATGCAAGACTTTGGAGAAAATACCGCCCCAGAAATTCTCCCCGCCCCCAACTATAATCCATCCCAGTTTACAGGAGCTTGGGACAACTATGGCGCAGAAACATTTTTGAACTATGGACGCTTACCAGCGAATCAATTTATGATTAACTGGCCTATTGCGGGCAACGATTACTGCCAAAATGCCAATCGGTTACTAGATGTAGGGGAGAAAAAGCGCGAATTTATGCAAGAATGTTATTGGCATAGTCAGAATTTCGCCCATCACATTCAAAGTCAGTTTGGTAGGCGTTACGGATTAGCAGAAAACCTGTTTTCCCATCCTAACTCCGCCTTTGCCCTCCATCCCTATTATCGGGAAAGTCGCCGCCTAGTAGGCTTGACAACTGTTTCTGAACGGGATATCCTGCCTTTAGCCAACGGCAAAACCGCATTACCATTTCATGATGCGATCGCCGTCGGTAACTATGCCAACGATCATCATTATCCTGGTGTAGAGTTCTCACTGCAACCTAAATCTATTCGTTGGGGTGGAAGATGGACAGGAACACCCTTCACTATCCCCTATCGCGCTCTTGTTCCTGCCACCACAGATGGTTTGCTAGTTTGTGAAAAAAACATTTCCGTTTCTCACATCGCTAACGGCGCTACTAGACTTCAACCAGTAGTCATGGGAATTGGACAAGCGGCAGGTATGGCAGCTTCTCTTTGTATTGTGCTAGAATGTCAGCCCAGGGATTTACCAGTGAAGAGTTTGCAGGCTGCATTATTGACAGACGACGATGCACCTAGCGTAATTGTTCCCTTGTTTAACTTATTAACTAATCATCCCGATTGGTTGTACTGGCAAACTTATTATTTAGACCATCCAGAAGCTTATCCTGCTGATGGTGACTGCCCTTGTATTGTGGTGAGACCAGATAATAAATTAAACCTCAACTGCTTTACAGGCAAATTCCAACGACTAGGTGAGCAAAATTACCAATTTAATATTACAAATGAAACCAATTTTACTACAACAAATTGGCAGCTTGTGACGTTGATACCTGATATAGATCAGCAACTACAAGCTTTACCCCCAGAAAAAATACTCAAGATTTGGGGGCGGCCAAATTTGTCTGGGAACTGGTTACTTGTTGAATATATTGAAGAAGTATAAAATGAACAATTATTCAGTAAAATACAATACTTTTTCGCAAATTTTCCGGATAGACATATAAGAGTTAAGTATTAGTGAAGTAGAGAGTTCTAAAATAGACATCTACTATGCGTGCTGCCATTTCACTTTTAGTATCGAGTCTGGTATTTGGCTCCTTAGCTTTTAACTGCGAAGCAGTACAGACTCGTTTTTCCGCTCTGTCAATGGCTAAGTCCGATTACCAGCTTTCACCTTTGGTGTTAAACCAGAGTTTCAACCTGGCTGATAACTCCAAACCTAGCCCCAATCAACCCGAAAAGCCCAATCCTCATCGAGGTAGTGGTCGTAGAGGATTAGATGGATAAGTTGGCAATTTCAGTTCTGTTATTCAATCGTTGGAGCGCAATACCTGCCAACCCAGAAATGATGTTACCGGATTATTGGATCTTTTAAATCCTACATACCACTTCTTGAATTGAAACGATATAGACAGTTACAGCACTACACTTGTTTGATTTTATCGTTTGTGAATTTCTCTTTGACTGACACCAGATATAGATAGTTACAAGCACTATATCTTTAATCAGTTGCATGGCTCTCGCGTCATCACGCAAGCTATCAGTATTGCCATTTCTCTGCTAAAAACATAGACAGTTACAGCACTTCATCTCTCGAAAATTGTTCAATATTTCATCAAAACATCCGGTAATTGCTCAACCCTTGGCGTGTATTGGTGACCAAGTCACTAATACACGCACCAATCTCACCTGTGGTAATCGCGTCCAGTACACATTGGGCGTTAGTAGGTGGGAATAATTACCCGAAGTGAGGGTACAGAAAACTTTTCTTAGTTATCAACCGTCATTGTGAATGCTGAATCTCTAGTAACTTGGCTTGTGAGCAATCCAATATTTACTTACGAAGTGAACTTGGGTTTCTATTTGCTCAAATCCCGCTTTTTCTAAACGCTCTACCAGGTTATCTGTAATGTAATGCTTGTAATAAGGTTCATGAAAAGTCTCTGAGAAGTTTTTGACAACTAATTCCATCTCCGGTACATCATTTACCTGAATAGAATCACAGATAATAAAAATGCCTCCTGGTTTTGTGACCCGAAAACATTCTTCAATTACAGTTTGACGAACTGCCGCTGGTAACTCATGAAACAGAAAAACACAAGTTGTGCCATGAAAATAATTATCTCGATAGGGCAACTCTTCGACATTTCCTTGTACGAGTTGCGGTAATTCTCCAGGAATTTGGGATAATAGTTCGTTGGCTTTCCGCAAATAGGCTGGGGATAAATCTATACCAAATAAAGATACGTCGGGTAAAGCTGCTCTGATTAACTTCAGTGTTCGTCCAGTACCACAAGCAATATCTATGACTCGGAGTTGTTCTTGGGGAATATGGTCAAATGCTGTTAGTTGGGATTTGAGAGGACAGAGGATGCGTCTTCTCATAGCATCAGTTGAGCCACCAAACAGAATTTCCACCTGTAAGTCATATAAATTGGCGGACAGTTCACTCAAATAGCCATCTGTTTGGTAATGGAAGTTCTGTACATAGTAGCTGGGATAGTTATCTGTGGATATTTTCTGGGAAAATTCTTGATATCTCCGATTTTTAATTCGTTCCCAGATATTTGGTAAATCTAAGCATACTAATGGATAGTAACGGAAGAAATCTTCCCAAGAATTATCAAATAATAAATTTTGTGGATACACACCTGCTTGACTATCTTCCCAGTCTCTTGCCAATAACTGGTTCATATTGTCTTGAAGTTGTGTGAGCAATTTCCGGGATAAAGGACTGATATTTGGCTGAAGTGATGGATAAATTAGGTTTTTGATCTGTGAAATTACGATTTTGTGAGCAAAAGCAAAGTAATTCTTCCCTGATTGCAGGGCTTGGTAGCTTGATTTTGTGAAAATATCAAACATAGATAAAAGATAAAATTAGGTTTTGTTGATTGTGTCGAGTTTCATGGCTCGTCCAGATTTTTATAGCCAAAAAAATGGAAAATGTAAATCATTCATAACAATTTTTACCTGTTAACAGGTGTGAATGGTTTATAAGGAAAATGCCGAAAACCCTTGAAGGTGCGGCTGACTCAGGAAGCCACACCTGTGATTTAGAGAAGGGATGAAGGCTAAGGGCTTTCCTTTATCCTGCATTGACGTTAATGCTTTGCTCTTCAATATATTGTTTCACTGTTTCCGTGG
>NZ_VILC01000121.1:0-11912 GCF_009712065.1 Aphanizomenon sp. UHCC 0183
CTACTAGCATGATTCCGAACTTAATAACAACCGTCATATTAATTTTGGCAGTTGTCATTATTTTTCGTACCATTAAACATCCGTCATTCAGAAAGTATTGTCAGTCATTACAACTTGAGAAGTTTAGTTACTGGAAAAATCTAAAACATAAAAAGTTAACGGGTATTTCAGTATTAATAGTTTTGATTCACTATACTAATCCCTATGGATGGGGTAATTTAGTTAGTTATCTAATACACAGACCCAAACCTTCTCAAGTAAATACAGCCTTGCTCCAGAAGAATTATACAACAATACAACAATTCATCCACTTATTGCTAATATGCCATCTAGTGCGGAAAAAAACATCCAATCAGTGGCTAAGTATATTGTTGAAAATGAGCCAGATTCCTATTTAAGAATTAAAGCTGTACATGACTTTGTGATTAATTGGCTTACTTATGATGAAGAAGCTTGGAATAAAGGCATAAGACATCCCCAAGACCCACAAACAGTTTTTGACACTCGCAAAGCAGTTTGCGAAGGATATGCACGTCTTTTCGAGGCATTAGCAAGACAAATTGATGCCAATGTTGTTTACATTGAAGGAAGAGTTCGTCTAGATCTGATCCAAGATTCAATTCCTTTTTGGAAAAAACTTATTGAGTCTAAAGATAGTTTGACAGGTCACGCTTGGAATGCAGTTGAGATTGAAGGGAATTGGCAATTTGTTGATACAACCTGGGATGATGATGTTACTTCATATAGATCAGATTATCTGATGCGGTCCCCCAAATTAATGATCGAAAGCCATTTTCCTGATCAAATAAATTTGCCGCTTTTACATTTTTTAAATTGGCAGCTTTTACCTTTTTCTGAACAGAAAAATAGAGATAGCTTTGAAAAACAGGCTCTCGACCGTCCTATAAAATTTACCCACAATTACCAAACTCCAGACAGATATGGACACCGATAACTTTAGTGTTTATTTCCTGTTTTATCCCAATATCAAGTTAACACTTGAGAAAACAAATTTCTCAAACTCCCTAATGAGAAAACCTCAGCCATTGATGTTTTTTATTTATGGTTACTAACTCAAAATCTGAAGTGTAGCTTCATCAAATACTAACCCTCGACGGGCAAAATATTTATGAATGTTAATTTGCACAAATAAATCTTTTAGTTCTTCGGCAATTTCAGTTGGCGGATTTCCTGATAAAGCAATTGCAATTAAATGTTCTGCACTGTGAATTTCTCCACAGTCAATTGCTAAGGTTGCGGCACTACGACACAATATCGAGCGGGTTGGTTCCGCCGCAAAATTATCTGCTATTATTTCTGCTGCTAGTCTTTCTTTTTCAAAAGCTTGTCGGGATAATTGAGAAGCTAAATCTAAATTACTTCTAAGTTTAGCAACTTGTGCCATTTCGGCTAAATCCATAGCTTGTTGATGTAACTCTTGGATCTGACTCATTTTTTGACTATGAACGCTAAAGGGTTACTGAATTCAACCTTGGCGTGCAAGACTTGTACTGAGCTTACCGAAGTATGCCCGCACCACAAGATTTTTATCATTAATATCTGTAACTTATAATATCGGAAACTGCTGTAAAGCGATCGCTAAATCAATTCATAACGATTCTATCCAGTTGTAGCAACGCTGAAAACAAGTACCAGTAGTATTGCCATTGCACTTACTTTTTTATGTTTTCCGACCCCCGGACAAATTCCTTGCAGCCGAGGGTAAGAGAGAGAATCTAATTAAGCATGACGTTGACTGACTAAAACCTGATAAGAATATTCAAAATCATCATTAGTAATCCTGATATCAGCCGGATTTGTCTGTCCTTGCGATCGAAAACGGCGAATAGCTTCTACAGCAGCTTGATTGGATAGTAATACTAAATCTGCACCATTCCAGCCTTCCGTGACTTCAGACCAATAGGTTAAATTTACATCTAACAATGGTCGTCCCTGAGTATAGACTTGCAAAATATCTAAACGACTGGCTAAATCAGGTAAATCTACCTTAAGTTGTAAATCCAACCTTCCTGCCCGTAATAAAGCAGAATCAAGAGCATCAGGACGGTTTGTAGCCCCAATGACCAGAATACTTGCACCAGCCTCTACACCATCCAACTCAGTAAGTAATTGTCCCACTACCCGGTTACTCACACCAGAATCACCGCTGTAAGTTCCCCGTGCTGGGGCTAAGGTATCAATTTCATCAATGAATATGACACAGGGTTCTGCTTGTCGCGCCTTAGCAAATAATTCCCGTACCGCTTGCTCACTAGCACCTACCCAACGGGTAAGCAACTCTGGTCCATTGACACCAATAAAATTAGCCCTGGCCTGGGAAGCCACAGCCTTGGCTAATAGAGTTTTGCCAGTTCCTGGTGGTCCCCATAACAAAATCCCCTTGGGAGCTACGGCTTTGGTTTGGAGGTAAAGTTCTGGATAAAGTAGCGCCCCTTCTACAGATTCTCGCAGGGTTTGCTTAATATTCTCTAAACCACCAATATCATCCCAAGCAACTTGGGGAACTTCAACTTCTACGCTGCGAAGTACAGCCGGCTTGATTTCCTTTAGCCCTTGTAAAAAATCAGTTTGATTAACCGTCATGTTTTCTGGAGCTTCCACTTCTATGGAAGGAACTTGACGACGGAGGGCGGTATAAGCGGCTTTTTGACAAACGGCCTTCAAATCAGCCCCCACAAATCCCACCGCCCGCTCGGCGATAAAATCCAGGTCAACCGTATTATCCAAGGGCATGGGGCGGGTGAGAATTTGCAGAATTTCTTTGCGGCCGTTGATGTCAGGAATGCGAAACTGCACTTCTCGGTCAAATCTTCCCGGTCGTCGCAGGGCTGGGTCAAGGTGGTCAGGGCGGTTTGTAGCCGCGAGAACAATCACCCCTGGGCTATGGGAAAAACCATCCATCAACCCTAATAATTGGGCAACCAGACGCTTTTCAACTTCCCCTTCTACGGCACTTCGGTCTGGGGCGAGGCTATCAATTTCATCAATAAAAATAATACAGGGAGCATTTTTGGCGGCTTTTTCAAAAATACCGCGCAATCTTTGTTCCGCTTCACCGTAATATTTACTGATGACTTCTGGACCGACAATGGCAATGTAGTTAACGCCCAGTTCCTCAGCCAAAGCCCGGGCGGTGAGAGTTTTGCCGGTGCCTGGCGGTCCAACTAACAATACGCCATGGGTGGGTTCTAGTCCCAATTTAGCGAGGAGGTCAGGGCGTTTTAAGGGAATAGCAATCAGTTCTTTGAGTTCTTTGAGAATTTCGCTCAGTCCGCCGATATCTTTGAGAGCAATACCTGAAGTAGGATCGGGGGGGACGACTGGATCTGATGGACCTGCACCAGAAGCTGGGGGGGATTGAGTGTTCATCCGACTTGTACCCACGTCATTACCCATGTTACCCATATTACCCCCCATATTACTGGTACGTGGGATATTTCCTGTTCTGGGAATACTGCTTAGGGGTCGGGAGTTAAACTGGACATTGGTCTTGATTTCTCCGTTTTCTGCTTTTTCTTCCAGAGTTTTTACTAGTTCTAGTAACTGCTCAAATCCCTTGAATAAATCACTCATCAGATTCCTCCAAAAATTGACTCTAAAAAAACCATTTTTTCTTGGCTACATTATCCACTTAAAATAAAAGATTGGCGGCACCTTGAATTCTGGCAATAGGTTCGACAGATCTGGGTAACTTAGGTAAGCGAACAATTGTTTGTTGTGAAAACAAGCTGCTCTCAATCTCTACATCTTGAGTGTAGCGATTTTGTACCACATAACGCTGTTGAATTCCTATGGTTTTTAGAGATTCTGTTAAGCGAATATGTTCAGCAATAATTGCCGCTTCTCCCTGAATTACACCCACAAATTGGGTATGCTTTGGGTTTTTTAATTTCTTCTGAGCTTTAACCACTTGTTGGCGCAGACTTCGCAACCGCCCAATGAAATCAACTCGACCCAAGACATTCTGATATTTCATCCATAACTTAAATATCCAAGATAACCAATCTCCTAATGCAGTTGGCATTTCCAAAAATTGCAGAAGATGACCTGTGGGCGCTGTATCTAGAATAATCAAATCTTGCTGGTTGCTGTCTAATAAATCCATGATGGTGATTAGAGATAGCATCTCATCAATACCTGGTAAAGCTTGAGACATAATCTGCCGCCAAGCCTCTGGAAGATAAGCAATATTTATGGTTGTTTCCGTCCCTGTTCCTTCACCACTAATCATATCCGCCAATTCCCAAAGATAATCGGCACGAAATTGATCTAATATTTTCTCAGCATTAATTTCCTGTCCACTTAAATTGGGAGCTAATAATTTTGGTTCATGTCCTAATTTTTCACCAAAAGCATCTCCCAAGGAATGAGCAGGATCTATGGAAATTACGCGAATGTTTTTATCAGGATAACGATTAGCAAAAGCCCAGGCCATGGCTGCTGACACTGTGGTTTTACCAACTCCTCCTTTGCCACCGACAACAATCAATTGACAGCCTTCAGCTACAAAGTCAGTAAAGCTAGGTAGAATTTTAGTCGGCCATTGAATTGGTGGTGGAGAAGCGAGTTCCACTTGATCAATATTTTGAATTTGTCCTGCTAGATTATCTAATGCTAACCCACCTAAAGGTGGGAATTGCTGTTGTGGTACTATGAAAACGGGTTTATTTGGGGAAATTTTTAGGAATTTATTGATGAAGTTTTGCTGTTCTGCATAGCGGTCTAGCTCTGTATCTGAATTTGCCAAAATTCGATTGATTATTATTCCCGCATAGGGAACATCTAGGTTTTTTAAACTTTCTATGAATCGCTCGGTTTCGGCAAAACACATAGGTTCGGAAATGGCGACAACTATACAACCTGTAAATTGATTATCCTGTAGCAGTCGTCTCCCTTCTGCTAATTGAAATTTTAGATCAGCCAAAAAGTCATCAACTTCATCAAGAGTATAGTTTTTTCTGGTCAAAGTTTCTGTGATCACCTGATGCTTTTTTTGGAATAATTCTAATGAATTTAAAATCACATCTAAGAAATCTTTCAATCGCAACAGGTTTAAGGTATGACCAGAAGGAGCCATATCAACTACTATGCGATCTACTTTTTTTTCAGACAGTAGACGTTGGATTTCTAGTAGCCCCATTAATTCATTTAAACCAGGCCAGTTCAAATCCCAAACTGGGGCTAAATCTTGTCCGTCTGCTAGACTTCCCCGCTCAACCAGTAGTTCTAAAAATTCGCTATATTTGGCCTTAAATTCTAAGAGCAGTTTTTCAGCATCTAAAGCCTGAACACTCAAATTAGGCAAATCTGTTAATGGTGAAGCATAATCTTTCACTTCTGTCAGTAATACATCTCCTAAAGAATGTGCCGGATCTGTAGAAAGTAACAAAATTGTTTCTTCTGGGAACTGTTTTGCCCAATAACGAGCAAAACTGCAAGAAGTGGTAGTTTTGCCAACTCCACCTTTGCCGCTAAACATGACCAAATTAAGTGAGTCGTACTGGTTCATAATAAAGTTAAAAAATTAACGAAAAGACTAAGTAGGTCGGCGGAAAAGTTTATAACTATGTAAGGAAAAGTTAAGAAGGAGTATGTTTGTTGAATTTAATACGTTCTGTACTGTATTGTCCTTTTTCTCCCCTGGCTTTAACCCCATTCATTACGGCATAAGCAATCGTATTACTCGTCCTCAAACATTTGTCCCGATAGTTCATCTTTTTTGAGATGCTGCCATTCCAATTCCATTGGATTCATTTCAGAGCAATATTTGGGCAGAAAGAAGATATAAATGAGCAGCTATTTTTTCTACATACCAACTATCTGAATTTAACCTAATTACCTCGGCTGTATCTTTGACTTTTTGCGGCAAATCCCTTGTTCTTAGGTTCAAACAGGGTTTTATCTTGCTCACGAGTTAAAAATACCCTTAAACGAGCGCCCATATTTTAATCACCTCAGTAGATTTATTTTCCGTATTTACTTATCTTTACATAGTTTGGTTTCTTTGCGCCGACTTACTTAATAAATAATCATTAAATAAAGTGGTAAGGAGGAAGACAATCTCCTAAAAGTAGATCCCACCTTGGACAAGCTTTCTGCCAGGTTAAAAACTGTTCTAAAAGTAAGGTCTTATCTTGACAACTAACTAAGAGGTAAATCTGTATTTGTTTCTCTTGTTCTTGAACAACAACGGGTAATTGATTAACTTTGGTGATTAAATCAATAAGATTTTGTTTTTCTGCTGCTTGAGCAATACTAAAGTTATTTTGGTTTTGATAGCGTTGCTTTTTAGCTAAGAAATAATCCTTACCTCCCCCTTCAGATGGTACTATTTCTTCTATCATTCGTGGGATCAATTTTAAAGTAAATTCGTTTTTACCATTGATCTTTTCTAGCTTATTCTGATATTCTTTTTCATGGGATTTTAAATGGTTTAGCAGATTATTTGTAGAAGTAAAATAAGTTCCAAACCGCAAGGGTAAAACTGTAATCTGTTGAAAAAGTTCACAAATTACTCGATCATGGGATAAAGCCATTTGGATAATTTTTTCATCATTATTTTGGAATGATTCTAAAAATATCCCCGGTTCGACAATAGCCGCAAGTTCAGTACCATTAATTAGCACTACTTGATTAGCAGCACCCTGTGGCAAAATCAAGGGAGAGCTAGGTATTTCCAAAAAAGCATAAGTGTAGAGATTTTCTAATTCCATATATTTCACCTAGATAAAAATATTTGCTGTTAGGAAGTACCTAAAGTTCATATTCATTAAAATAAGGGATAAATTTTTTTCCAGATAATTTGGGGATTTACAATTACACAAACTTGGTTATAATGATAAAAAATATTCAGGTATTTTTCATGAAAACAATTAGTAATCGCAGTATTAGCAGAGCTAAAATTAGCACAATGCCTCGGCCTAAGTCTGATGCATCAAGTCAATTGGATCTTTATAAAATGGTGACGGAGAAACAACGTATTCAGCGAGATATGTATTCTATTAAAGAACGAATGGGTTTACTTCAACAACGCTTAGATATCCTCAATCAACAGATAGAAGCGACAGAAAAAACGATTCATAAATTGCGTCAACCTCACTCAAATACTGCTCAAAATATAGTGCGTTCAAATATTTTTGTTGAGTCGAATAATTACCAAACTTTTGAGGTTGAATATTAAGATCCATTCTGTACTAGTAATCTGTCAAATTTATTTTGACGGGTTTTTGGTAGTGCGGGCATCTTGCCCGCGTGAGCGAGACGCTCACACTACAGTCCATCATTTTTATATTGACAAACTACTAGTTATATAACCATCCTATTTGAATTTTACTCAATATACTTAGATTGTAACACCGATCAGGAAAGGCTTGGACTTTCTCAATTTTTCAACAATCAAATAGGATTCCTATAGGATAATTCCCTATTACCGTTTTCTAAGGGTTTTGAATATAAAAAGAGGTGGCTTACTTGCGCCCATCAATACTAAGGTAACAAGACGAGATGTTGATCTTTATTAACTTCTGCTGTGAATTGAGGTGGATATTCAAAGTCTTCCTGTTCAGCTTCTAATTCTAAGCGTGCTTCCTCTTGTTCAGCTTCTAGTTCCAAGCGTGCTTCCTCTTCTAAGGCTTGAATTTTTAAAAGAATCTCTTCTTCTTGAATCTCGAATTCTTCCTCACCAATTTCGCCAATATCAAAGGAAAGTTGCAAGCTTAATAATTGTTTATGCAAATTTTCTTGGGCATCAAATTCAGTGTTAGTCCGCTCTTGGATTTGTTCTGCAATCCAGACAACTCCATTCAGAGGACCCATGATGGGCAGTAGTAACAGTTTCGTCAGCATCGTAATAACTCCTATGAATCAAGCTGGGCAAATGTGTAGGGAGCAGTAAAATTGTTGTAGCGAATACGTAAGCGATCGCCAAATTTCTGATCAATCACTTCAACACGTTCACTAAATTCAGATTCACTTTCCCAAGGAATCAAAAAGGCTGCATTGTAAATCATTTCTTCCGTCATGGGGTCACTGACTACAATCTCCTGAGCGAAAGGATTTAGCTCCTGAGAGAAAACTTCAATTACAGCTTGTTTGCGGGCTAGTAGATTACTTTCAATTAATTGTCCAATTTGGATGACTTCCTCCATACTCAACTTTTTGCCTTCCATGTTGTCGCGCTGCTGCTTCAAATCCTGATGAGACTCCATCATGGTTTGTAATTCCGCTTTAGCATCCCAGAAAATTTTAATGCTTACCTCTCTTTTGCCTGCCAATTTTTGAAACAATTGATTCAATTGATCTTTATGGGGATTAATCAGTTGACTCATGATGGTTTCCCAATCTTTAACCACTAATCCAAACCGCAGGGGGAGAAGAACACGAAAACCCTCATGCATTGTTTGTTCTAAAACTTTTTCATGAGTTAACAAATTACGGCGAGAAGCCAAATATTTTTCTTGACGAGCCTCTGAATATAAGAAACAAAACTCATCAACCACTTGACTATGAACAGGTTGCTTATCCAATCCTTCAAGAACAAGAGTTTCAGGAATTGTATTTGGAAAAATGCCGTACAAATAAAGAGGAATACTCATAAGCTGTGAATAAATTAAACCTAAATTTATGATTGATAAATTGGGATTACATTGGTTTTGATGTCAAAACTAAACGTAATTTAGCGTGAATAAGATCGATTTGAGCGATACCTAAATCTATCTCACCATCTACAACAATTCCAGTATTTAAAAGTCGATCTAATAGCTCTAATACAGAAGGACGACTACTGGGTTGACCTGGATAATAAGAACCGGAAGATGGTAAAAGAGTCCCAATCTCCCCCAAATTTATATTCAAATCTGCCGGGTCAACCTCAAACATCTCACACAAATGTAAGATTTGTTCTTCTAACTTTTGCAGACTGTCTGCTGCCCGTTCTAAGTCAGGTTCACTCAGTAAATCCTCTTCCATGCGCCGAATTACTTGAGCTTCCATTAACTGACGCACCAATTCCAATACAGTCAAAAGTAAAGGAGCTAAACCCGCTTCATTCTTGGGTTTAGAAGCAATGGTCAGTGAATTATTGAAGTTTTCAGCGGGAGTGCAAACCATTTTTATGATGCAACCTAAAGTTTTAAACGTCTCTGATGCAATTTGACCATTAAATTTTCAAGAGTTTCAGTTTTTATCAATTGAATGTAGATAACAGTTCAAGTTAGACATCAATCGCTGGATCTACGGGTGATGAACTTTCTTCACTGGTTTGAGCCTGAAAATCGAGAATTTCCACGGTTGAAACCACAGGTGATGAACTTTCTTCACTGGTTTGAGCCTGAAAATCGAGAATTTCCACGGTTGAACCCGCAGGTGATGAACTTTCTTCACTGGTTTGAGCCTGGAAATCGAGAATTTCCACGGTTGAAACCACAGGTGATGAACTTTCTTCACTGATTTGAGCCTGGAAATCGAGAATTTCCATTGATGTATTTAAATATGGTGGAGTTCCCCCACTGGGTTGAGTCTGAAAATCTAGAACTTCAATTGGTGTATCTACAGGTGATGGAATTTTTGCACTAGTTTGATACAAATCATCTTTAACATCTGCTGCTAAGGGGATTTCCTCTTTCACACTAGAAGATGTCAGTGAATTTAGCTTTGCCTCTAGACTCTCTAGACGATGCTGAAGTTGTTGATTTTCTTCAACCAAACGTTGAGCCTTAGTGCTGAGATAAGGATCGCTTTCCCACCAATTGATGCCCATTTCCTTGGCTTTATCCACAGAGGAAATTAACAAGCGAATCCGAATATGTACAAGTTCGGTGGATGCGATAGATATAGAAATATCGCCAGCAATCACAATGCCCTTATCTAAAACCCTTTCGAGAATGTCCGCTAAAGTCGAACCTTGGGTAGATGTGTTAATAGTTCGACTTGAGTTAGTCTGAGGACGTGTTGGCAGTATTGGGGTAGAAGTCACAAATAATTCAACTCTTGAATGGTATAGGACTCATATCTGATTTTACAGACTAAAAATTCCTGCTCTAAAGAAAATAAAGCATTGATTATTAGTTGGCAAAAATTAACTTTTTTTTGCATTTGCACTAGTGGTCTGTCAGGCTAAAAATTGTGATTTTGAGGGAAAACAGAGAGCCTCTAAACTATAAACCTCATCAACAAATATAAATTTGACAGGTCACTAGTCTTGGACTTTTGGAAATAATTTTTAACCATTAGGCTTTGCTCAGGTTTAAAGCCGAGCAGAGTTGAGGCTTTAACTTTTTCGATAGGTTGCTTCTCAACATTTATTGATTTACACCTATCTGCTTAATATTATATCAAATATTCGGCAAAAAAACTGACCAAGAAAGTGTTCATTCCGCAGCGACTAACACTGTTGATTGAGCGATGCTAAACTTCGCTAGTCGCTCAAGTAGTGACTCGCCCGCATTGATCGCATCACCTCCCGGTCGGGTAGGTGAGAGGCTTCTACTTTCTAAGCTAATTTGGTTGACCAGCTAATTGTTGGGATATAAATTGGGAATTGTCAATCAGAAAATCATTGTCTCCTGTGACTCTATTATTTAATATTTCCAGTTCTTCGGCTGAGAATTTCTCTAGTAACTCCAAGAAAATGTTTGTGGATTCGCTCATAGATAAATGAGAGCGGTTGAACAGAATATCTATAGCAATATCTGGAAAATCTAAACTTTCTGTTGTCACCGGAATATTATTATCAGCACAGACCTTAGCAATCATTAAACAAGACCGTAAGCCGGAAGTTTTCTCCGCGCCGGTAGCTAGACGAAATGACTTAACTAACCGCACGATGAAGTTAGCAGATTCTCGATCTATATTTGTTTTCTGAATTAATATCTCTGTTTGAGTGATTTCATCTGGTTCTGGCATACTAATAGTTACCAATCTATCCATCAAAGCATCTTGGGTTGAGTGAACTCCCGCATACTCTTCTGGATTCGATGTAAAAATCACCCGAAATTGAGGATTAACACTCAAGTATTCTGGCTGATTGCTGCTAGGAGGAAGACTGAGAATTTTTTCTTCTAATGCTGACAGCAAGACGTTATTAACTTCAGGTCGTGAACGGTTAAATTCATCATAAACTAAGGTGAAACCTTCACGACAAGCTAAGGTTAATCGGGAATCAACCCAATTCTGCTTAAATTCGTCCTCGAGTTTAACAACACTATGGATATAGTTGTCTAGTACCTTTTTGTGAGTGTAACCAGATTCACTACCAATCAAGTCCGAACTCTTAAATTGGTCGTCTCCAAACAGTAACATGACTGGTCTGTCCAGACAGTTAGCCAAGTGCATGGCTAGGGTTGTTTTCCCTGTGCCGGCTGGTCCGCGTAAGTGAACAGGAAACCCCGATTTGAGATAACGTAGCGCCCGAATTGCTACTCGCTCGATAGCAGGTGTGACGACAAACTGCCCTGGACGAAGACGAAGAACGGCTCTTTTATGATTAACCTTAGTAGTAGTCATGAGTTGAAGATGGTAAAAAAGTTTATGTTTGTGCGGATATTATTGCCAAACTTGGGTTTGTATATGAAGCACGAAGCCTAGTTTAATAAGAGTATCAACGTTAATGCTAGACAGATTTTCTATGTTAACGAATACGGAGTATAAATATAGACAACCGAAACTTCACGCCAAGACTCATTGTTGTTGAATTTTATTAATCGCCCCCTTGTCTTACCAGTCTTGCAACTGGAATATCAGGGGGTTTTATTATGTAGCCCCATTGTCCAACAAATGGACTACAGGTAATGAGAGTATTTATTAACCAAAGATACTCACATACAAATCCTGACGGAATTTCAGGAGAGATTCCTTCTGTTCCTTAGCTTGAGCAGTTCTTGCGTCGGCTGTTG
>NZ_VILC01000122.1:0-11827 GCF_009712065.1 Aphanizomenon sp. UHCC 0183
TTGGGATAGTGAAGGTAAAGGCTGTATCTTCCGTTGCTGTTTGCGGGGCGATAAGGTTAGTAACTGTAGGCGGATTATTAACTATGATTTGTTGGTTGCCAAAATTAATTCCTGTACGAACTTCACCTGCTGTCAAGTTGACGGTATGAACAAGGTTAATGGTATTGTCGAATATGGTAGTTGCGCTATTGTTATTGTTGTTACCTGAATCAACAGGATTGGGGTTAGAAGTTGCACCACTGAAATTAAGAATACCTTCTGCGAGTTTCAATAAATCTACACGGAGATAATTTGCACCTGTGTTGATTACGTTGTCATTTTCGTTATCACCGTCGTTGATAATGACACTGTTTGTACTGAGGAGATTACGGAACTCATTAACTGTCAGTTTCCGACCAAGTTTTTCTACTGCTATCTGCTGCGCGAGAGTTGCCACCCCTGTAACATAAGCCGTTGCTTGGCTAGTTCCTCCCATCGAGGTAGTACCACCATTGGCATTAGCACCTGTAATTAAGATACCGGGAGCAAATACATCTAACAAGTTGCGATCGCGTTGGGAGAAACTAGCGATTTGGTCAGCAGTTGTGGTGTAATCAATTGCACCACCAACAAAGTTTTTCTGAGTGCCAGAATTATCCGCCCAAACCGCACCAACGGCGATGACATTGGGATCTATAGCTGGGTAAGCTAATCCGGGGTTACTGCCATACTGATAAAAGCTGTTACCTGCGGCGGCGCTGATAATGATATTTTGGGAGGCGATCGCTGCTAATTCATCACCAATACCATAACGAGAGGTTGCCGTTGTCCAATTTTGACTATCACCAATGGAAAGGTTGACAGATGCGATATTATATGCTGTATTATTGGCTGCCACCCATTGCAGGGCTTTTTCTAAATCGGAGAAACTGCCAGCACCGTTATCTTTAAAGACTTTCAGGGCAATAATATTAGATTCAGGTGCAACGCTGGTAAAGATACTAGCAATATGAGAACCGTGATTATTTTTATCACTAGCATCTGTATCATTATTTGCAAAATCGTATTCATAAACGATTTTATCAGCAATGCCGTTATTATCAGCATCAGCCCCAAAGATAGGATGATTTAAGTCTATACCCGTATCAATGATGACCGTAGTTAAACCCTTGCCTTTGATGTTAGCGTATCGGCTATCTGCCCAGAAATTATTCAGGTTAATTAAAGAAGTTGCCTGACTATCCACCAAACTGGAAATTGTGGTGCTAGGAGTTTCCAGAGGAGGCGTTACTGTAGAATTGGCGGGGGCATCGTCATCAACAATAGTCACAGTAGCACGGCTTTGATTACCGACAGATGCGCCACCTGTGGGGTTAGTCAGTTGAATTGTAAAATATTCGTCTCCCTCAACTTTGTCATCATTACGGATTTTGATGGCATTAGGATTACCTAACAGGGCATTCTGCACATAAACAAGTTTGCTGGTTTCATTTGCAGCGAAAGTGACAGTAATCGGAATATTGTTGAAATCATTATTGACGGAACTAGCCGCACATCCACATCCTTTGGCAGTACCATCAATGAAGCTCAGTGTGGCACTAACCGTATTACTGGCGTTTCCTGTGCGAGTCACCCAAATTTCTGTGACTGCTGTGCCGTCTTCTTTGACTGTATAATTAGCCGCATTAAAGTTGAGTTGAACCTCGCTGGTTGAGTTGAGGGAGGAAATAATATCTAAAGTTGGGGTATAAAGGGGAATTTCAGCGTTGGTGGTAGTGATATTAACGCCGGGGAAGGTTTGCTTCCATCCTGGTTGTTGAACTTCAGCGACGGTGTAAATTCCCGGACGCAGATTAGTAAATTGATAATTGCCGGTTGTGTCGGTAATAGTTGAGATTTCGCCGTTGTCTAATTGTCCGTTGGTGTTGGTATCGAGGTAAATTGTCCAACCTTGTAAACCAGTTTCCCCAGCATCTTTCACCCCATTGCCATCAAGATCATGCCATTTCATGCCGCGAATTTCGGCATCATTATCGGTGATGCTGACAGCAACATTAGGAAGTGTGGCATTGTTGTAATTAGCATCTGTACTGCTAACACTATGGCTAATTATACTGGTGTGGTTGCCTTCGGCGATAGTGTCGTTAACGGCTGTAACGGTAACAGTTTGGGGAGTATTCCAGTTAGCAGATGTGAAAGTGACGGTAGTTTTATCAATGGTAATTTGATTACCACCGTTTAGGGTAACAGTCACATCAGCAGTCGGTTGAGTTTTGAGAACAAGAGTATAACTATCAGTATTACCGCCTTCAGTGACGGCGGTGCTACCACCACTTTGAATTAACATAATGCCGGGGGTTGGTGGTGCAGCAATGGTAAATGTTGCGGTTTTGGCTGCATCACCACTATTACCCGTATTATCTTGGATGGTAGTAGCATCAACTTTTAAGCTGTAAACACCAGGAGTGTTAGTTAAACTATCTAACCCATTAATGCGATAGGTTGTATCGGAGAGATAGGTAACAGTGACGGTATTAGGTAAGGTTAGGTTAACACCGTCACGGCTGAGGGTAAGATCACTCTTATCGAAGGTATTGAGGTTAATTTGTTCAGAGAATTGAACATCAATAGTATTGACGGGGTTAGGGGTTGAGGTGGGAAGGTTAGGGAATTGGGTAATAGCGGGTTGAGTAACATCAGCAAAAACCCCAAGGGTAGCAGTTGAAATGTTTCCGGCGACATCTTGTACTCGAATTTCTAGGTTACGAGAACCTGGGGAGGGGAGTTGAATATTGCCACTAAATTGTGTTCCGGTGACGGTTGCTTGTCCTAAGTCTTGGTTAGTGGTTAGGTCTTTAATATAAACCCGTAAGTTAGATTCGGGTAAATTGCCTGTAATGGTGATATTTTGGCTATTAACTCGGAATTGTCCGAATTGATTGAGAATTCCCAGTGAAGTGGTTTGTAGTTCGGCTGTTGGAGTAGCGGTAACTTGAATATTAGTGGGAATATTGGGGGCAATGCTGTCTAATATCCAGGTTTGATTTAGGGAGTTACTGACGCTATTCCCTGCTGCATCTTTAATTCCTGTACCGTTGACCGTGAGGGTGTAAACGCCGTTATTTGTTTGTAATCCGCTTAATTCTTTGATGGTGTATGTGGTTTCGTTGCGTTTTTCTAGGGTGACACCATTGGTGATTAAATTGCTACCGCCATCACGGGTTAGGGTTAAGTCATTAACATCAAGGGTATCTTGTTTGATTGCCTCAGAAAAACTGATGTCTACGCTAGTAACTGCCGTATTGCGAGGACTGGTAAGGTTAGTAATACTGGTAAGGGTGGGAATAGTATTGTCCAGTACCCAGTTAAAGCCTTTACCGCCTACGCCGTTGTTACCATCGGTATCCTGTACGCCATTAGCGGTGACTAATAGTTGATAATCCCCTTCGGTGTTGGTAAATTGGGCAAAGTTACCGACTCGGAAGGTAGTGGCATCAATTGGGGTGATGGTGACAGTGTTGTTAACTAAGCTTTCGCCGTTGTTGCGTCTTAGGGTGATGTCGGTATAGTCGAAGCTACTGGGGTTAATGGCTTCTGTGAAGGTGACATCGAAGGTATTAACGGCAGTGTTAAGTAAGGTGGAGTTAAAGCCGATAATTGAAGCAATAGCGGGTCTGTCGCCTGTAAATGTCCAAGTTTCGTTAACAATACCTGCCCCGGCGTTACCTGCTAAGTCTTGGATACCCGTAGCATTAACACTGAGTTGATATTGTCCAATATTGCCCGTAATGCCGGTTAGGTTGTTGATTTGGAAGGTAATCGGGTCAATTTGGCTGATTGTCACCCCGTTGGTGATTAAATTTGCCCCACCATCAAGGGTTAAGCTTAAGTCTTGATAATCAAAGGTATTGGTGCGGATGGCTTCGCTAAAGACGACGGTTAAGCTATCAACAACAGTATTGCGGGGGTTGGGGGAAACGTCAACGATTTCGCGGACTTGAGGCGGTGCGTTGTCGTTGCTGTCGTAGATGATTTTGTAGCTGCCCGTGCTGTCTTTGTCGAGGAAATGTAGTATGTTTTCATATACGGGTTGTCCGGTGGCGGGGAAGGTTCTATCTGTTCGCCAGATATTATCTAGATTGATTAAAGTACCATCGGAACGTAATAGCTGTTTAATTTGGAATTGTCCGTTGGCGGGATCTGCGAGGGTGATATAAGTCCAACCGACCTCACCCCCTAACCCCTCTCCTATGAGGAGAGGGGAGTTTACGGTGATTTGTGCTTCTAGGTCGAAGATGGTAACAGGTGCGTCAACGGTAGCGGTGTCAATGGCGGTGACGGGTGCGGTGCCGCCTTTGCTGAAGTAGAGGGTATCGGGGTAGAATTTGGCATCAAAGGTGTCATTAACGAGGAAATCAGGCAGATTATCACCATCTGCTGCAACTTTTTGGATTAATTCGTGGATTTTGACTTCTTTGATTAAGGATAGTTCTTTGTTACCGAGTCCGTTAATGTGTTCAAAGGTGGCTTTGTATTCGATGAATTTACCCTGTAGGCTTGATTTGAGTAACCAGTTAGCAACGGCGGTTTCTCCTGCTGCAATATCGCCAAAGTTGACTGCAAGGGAGGGAGTAACGTCTTGTCCGTTGAGTTGAGAACCGATGATATTGAAGTCAATCAGTAATCCTTTCTCATTTTCGATGATTTTGGGTTGAGATGAAGTAATGCGGAGGTTTTTCGCGTCGCCATAGCCTTGGTTGCGGACTAAGACGGCGAGATCGAAAGGTACAGCTACTTCTGTGGCATCGGTGAAGGGGTCATCGCCATAGACGTTGCGGGATTGGAAGTAGTCGAGGTATAGTTCGGCTTGGGGTAAGACGGTGATAGGAGTGGAAAGTAAGGGGACATTAATGACTTGTCCGTTTTCGGTGTAGGAGAGTGTACCGCCGATGCTGTAGGTGGTGGGTGCTTGGGGTGCGGCGAGGTTAGTGGGGATAAATGTCCATTCTGCACTGCCTAAGCCTTCATTTTGGGGGGTATTGGGGTCATCACCGATGAGGATACCTGTACCATCTACTGCGGTGATGTTTTTCAGGATGGGGTTAGTGATACCAAAGAGATCGTTAACGATATTGCCGTTTTGATCTTTGACTTGCAGGGTGACGGTGAGGTTAGTGAGGCTGGTGGCGTTGCCGTTGTCAATTTCTAGTGCGCCAAGGAAGGCGGAACGAGTCATTACTGCGGATTGGTCGATTTGTAGTTTGACTCTGGCACAAACACTATCTTCTTCCGCTTTCGTCAGTAATGAGGAAGATGAGGGATTAAGACTAGCTAGGTAATTACTTTCTAATGAAGAATAAGATTTGCCAAGAAGATTAGCAAGGTTTTGCAGAATTCCGGCTTGGATTGGATCTATAGTGATTGATTGTTCTATTGCTGATGTTTGGACAAAATCACTTTCACTTTCAGTTTTAGGTTTAGGTAGCTCATCCTTGCAAATAGGAGGTAATCCTTCCTTTGGAAAATTTTCACACTTTCCAACTGAAGCAGGTTCAATAAAGTAGTTTCTGTCTTCTCTTTTTTCAGTATTGGGATCGTCTGGTCCGTATAAGCTATATGTAATGATGCTTGGAATATCAGCAACTATGGTTGAATAAATCCCGTCAGATTGGAAACAATCTACCCAACCAGTATTAGGTGAATATAAAAATTTATAGGAAACACCACCAAATAATCCTGCTTCTGCTGTTCCTTTATAAAGTTCTATATCAGTCCCATTAATCAAATCAACTTTAGCTGATGCTTCTCCTGTCGCACCTGCTTGAAATCCTAGTCCAATCTCGCCAGTAATTCCATACTCAATTCGCCCATCACAACAGCGTACTACCACAGCAGTGATACTAGCACTAAAAGAAGCTTGTATTCCAATGAAGGCTTCACCCGATAAGGATATGCCTTCAATACCAAAGGGCAAAGCTTCTTCTGGTACTTCTACGGAACCTTCAGCTTCAAGAGCCGGTCCAACTTTAAATTTACCAGTCCCCGTAGCTTGGGCAGTAAATTTCAGACCAAAAGGATCGCAACAGGTTTGAACTTGAGCAAAAGCTTCAATATCAAGTTCAACTGAACCTAACTCTTTGATGTAAGCATTTATCGCTTTTTCGGCTCTTTTTACAAAAGGTTTTAAATAGTCGGAAACATCTAAGTTAAATAATGTTACTTCTAAACAACAATTAGTATCGCTTTCGCTAATGACGGGTGTAGAACTACCACCGCCAGGACCACCAGGACCACCAGGACCACCAGGACCACCAGGACCACCAGGTAAGCTAGGAGGACAATTGCCTTTTACATTGATAACCTTACCCTCGGTAGATTTATTAATTTCTTGTGGACCACAAGGAAAGCTCCAATCGACAAAGAAAGATATATCACAAGGAACAGAAAGTGGAGCAGCTTGGGTTACTAACTCACTACTATTACTAACGGTATCAAAATCTGCAACTCTTGTAATTCTTACAGGTACAGTGATAGAACTTTTTGCTGCTAAATTGTCAAGACTATTAAATAACGGTTCGATTTTGTAGAAAGGATGATTTCCAAACTTTATCTGAATGTCATTGGCAGCAATTAATCCCTCATTAGATAAGGTCAAGTCAATTTGTGTTACTTGACCAACAACCTGTAAATCAGCCAAATCAATTACTGGAGGATAAATAACAACTGTAGGAATCGGAACATCTGTCTCAAAAACGCTTTGAACTGTTATTTGATATCGATCCTCAATTGTCGTATCTTCAACTCGCCAAATATATTGAACTGTCTGACGAGATAAAAACGCATCAATATTTTCCGTTTCCCCTGCATCTAACTGAATCGTTTGACGGAAAGTTTCGTGCTTATCTGCCTTAATCTCAATGTTGTAAAACCCTTCATTAATATTAGACAGGTTAAGCATTCCTGTCTCATCCGTCACCGTACTGGCTATCACTGCATTACTGAAATAATCCCGTAACGTCACTGTTGCATTGGCTAACTTCGGCGCACCTTCTGCAAAATAGAATAATTCATCAACGGTATTAATCCGTATATTGCCCTTTGCCTCACTTACCGCACGGAAGTTAAAATCAACAGATAAATCCCCATCATTTCCAGCAGCATCTAAGAAGAGATTTCCTGTATATTCCGTTAACGGTAAATTCGCCTCTGGAGACAGTAATAAAGTAACTTTTGTAGATTCTCCCGGATTTAATGCCGAAATTGTCACAGGAGAAGCCAACTTTAACCAAGGTTCATTCGGTAACAACACCTCAATATTTTCTGCAATCCCTCCCCCCTCATTCGTCACCTCAAACTCAACAACCGTCCGATCTCCCCGTAACATTCCCGACTGTAGGGGCGAACGGCCGTTCGCCCCTACAACAACTAAACGGGGTACAATCCGCTCTAAATTAACATTAACAGGTAAAACCGCCGTTGCGCCTTCTGCACTGGTAAGCTTGATATTAAAAGTATCTTGGGTAATATAAGAATCATTAGGCGCAGTAATCGTGTAGCTAACGGTATTATTCCCTGAACCATTCAAGACAGAGGGAGTATTAACCTGCACATTCCACCCCGCCACCACACTATCAACGGTTGCTGTAATTCCCGTTAAACCAATATTCGTGATATTTTCCAGTCCGATAGAACCAGTAAAGGGAGAATTGGCAATGACTTTATTGGTGACTTGATTGCTATTAAAACGCATCCCCAACAGCTTAAAACTGTCCTCTGGTGCTGTATCTTCGTTAGGATTACTGGGGAAATAGGCATTAATGTTATATTGTCCCCCTTCCGTGGGTAAGGGGTTAAAATTCTTAACAAAGTTACCATTTCCATCGGTAAACGCGCTTAACTCCCGAATTGTGCCGTTATTTTCAACCTTAATGGTGACAAATTCAAAAGGTACAGGAGAATTATCCGCATTATTAACCGCATTCCCTCGCAATGTCACCGCTTGTCTATTTGTCCCAATTACCGTATCAGTGTAAACCGTAGCTTTATAAGCAGGTATCACCGTAATGGGAGTAATAACGGTGTTATTTTGTTCTCCTAACCCTGTACCCTCATTAACGGTATTATTTGCGTCTGTGGTAGCGATTAAATAATATTCTCCCGCAGTTTTCGGCGCAAAGAAGGGGATATTACGGTCATAGAAAGAATCAAAGGGAATATTTGGGGTAAAGGTGGTTTCAGTGATCAGAGTATCGCCGCTATCTAATTTATTATCCGTAGATAGATAAACCTTGTCCGTCCAACTTCCCGTCGCACCCGTTAAGCCTTTATTTTCGACTTTATAAGTCAAATAAGACTGTTTACCCGTATAAATGGGGTTAGTTGTTGGTGCTAAATTGGTAATTTGTAAATCTGGTACATCAATGTCACTAACCTCGACAGTTTTCACCCCATTATTAAACCCGTTCGCAGTTGCAGTCAGGGTAACGGTTTGACTACCATCGCTTACCCCATCATTTACCCCCGTCACAATAAAGGTAGCAGAAGTTTCTCCGGCAAGAATCGTAACGGTTTGGGGTACAGTTGCTTCGGTGGTGTCGCTACTGGTGAGGTTAACGGTTAATGCTTCTGTTGTGGGGGTATTTCGGGTAATGGTAGCGGTAGCTGTTCCCGTCTCGCTGATAATGTTTTTATCGAGGGTTAGAGTTAAACTTGGACTTTCATTATCCGTTACATTAAGATTAGCTGTTGCTTGTCCTGCATCTACTGTGATATTTGTGCCTGTATAGGTAGGTTTAGCGGTAACTACAACCGCTTGTATGCCATCTAAAATGGTATCATCAACCCCTTGTATTTCAAAGGTTACTGATGCTTGATTTGCTGGAATAATGACGCTGGTGGGAACAGTTGCTTCTGTGGTGTCGCTGCTACTAAGTTGAACTTCTAGGGGGGTATTGGTAATAATATTTCGGGTGACTGTAGCGATCGCTTTACCCCCATTCTCGCTGATACTATTAGCAGCTAGGGTCAAGGTTAAAATCACCCCATCATTATCTATCACTGCTACAGTATTCTGACCACTAATAAACCCAGAAGCTGAGGCAATAATTGTATAGTTTTTCGGCAGTTCTATTAAGGTATCATCAACGGCAGTAATATTAAATGTTGCTGAAGTTGCACCTGCTGGAATGGTAACAGTTGTAGGTACAGTAATTTGACTACTTTCACTATTAACTAAGGTGACTGTTAAGGGTGCTGTAGTATCTGTATTACGGGTGACTGTTGCCTGAATGGTGTTACCTTCGTTGACTTGTTGGGAATTAATATTAACCGTTAAAGTGGGTTTAAAATCATCATCCAAAATGTTGACAATCGCGCTCTTTTGTGCATCATTAATTGTTGCTCCTCCAGTCGGGTTAGTTAGGGTTAAGTTGATGGTTTCTGTATTTTCTAAAACCGTATCATTGATGATGGGAATAGTAACTGTTTTACTGGTTTCTCCGTTAGCAAAGTTAACGGTAATAGGTGTAGCAACATAATCACTTCCTGATGTTGCTGTACCATTTGTTAATAATATTTGTGCGCTAATTGCCCCATCACTTCCCCCAGTGCGGTTAATAGTAACTTGAGTGACAGGTGTGCCATTTTCATTAATATCATAGGTGGCATTG
The DNA here is from genome assembly GCF_009712065.1 of Aphanizomenon sp. UHCC 0183. NCBI lineage: Bacteria > Bacillati > Cyanobacteriota > Cyanophyceae > Nostocales > Aphanizomenonaceae > Aphanizomenon > Aphanizomenon sp. UHCC 0183. The sequence continues at coordinate 9,648 of NZ_VILC01000122.1, forward strand.
CTGAAGGATAAAACACCAGGTACACTATCATTATCAATGATACTTAAAACGGCTGTTGTTTGTGTTCCTAATGTTGCCCCATTGGTGGGATTTGATAGGGTTAAGTTGACTGTTTCTGTGGGTTCATAAACCGTGTCATTATTAATAGGAATAGTAAAATTTTTGCTAGTTTCTCCATCAGCAAAATTAACTGTAATAGGTGAATTATTATAATCACTTCCTGCCGTTGCTGTTCCATTACTAGGGCTTAAAGTAACACTAACTATGCCATCACTTCCCCCTGTACGATTTAATGTTATGTTAGTAACTGGTGTACCATTTTCATTAACACTATAACTACTCGTATTAAAAGCAATTGTACCCGGTCGTAAAGGATCATCATTAATGATGATTAATGTGGCTGTTGTTTGCGTTCCTAATGTTGCACTACCAGTGGCATTTGTTAACGTTAAATTGATAGTTTCATCGGGTTCAAATTGAAGATCATTAACGATAGGAATGGTGATAGTTTTACTGGTTTCTCCACTAGCAAAACTAACCGTAATAGGGGTGTTATTGTAGTCAGATGGTGCAGTTGCTGTACCCCCTGTATAGGTAATGGTTGCGCTAACTGCGCCGTCACTTCCTCCAGTACGATTTATGGTTATATTAGCTGTTCCGTTTTCGTTAACGCTGTAACTTGCAGTATTAAAAGATAATGTACCTGGATTACTTATTGGATCAGGTTGTAAAGTAAATAAAGCACTATCAGGAACAATTTGCTTGGGAATATTGCCATCAACACTTGACCAAGAAAAATTCATGACTTCGCCTCCATTGGCCTCACCGTAGAGCATTAAAATGTCATGTAATCCTGCGGTTAAAAATGCTGTACCACTTATTTCTATCGTGCCGTGTAATCCTCCATTATTAACTGTAGAATTACTAGCAGACGGAGAAAATGCTGCACCATCTAAAAATAAATAACTAGCATCATCACTATTCAAATAAAATGTGTAATTTCCAGTTATGGGAATATTAATATATCCCTGCCAAAGAACACTAAAAGTGTCTAAATCTGCGAGGGAAGTATTGCCAAGATTCCAAGAATTACCAGCAAAGTCTATCGTGCTATCATTGCGGCTGAGAACGAGTTGATTTTGAGCAAAGAAATTAAAATTATCGTTCCAATAACCATCGTAATATTGTGCTGCTAATCCACCAGAAGCTACGCTAGGATTCGTAAAGTAATTAGAATTAATATCTAATCCTGTTACTCCTTCAACAACGGCAATTAATTCATCAGGTTCTGTGCCTGGTTTATCAATAAATATTCCTGTTCCTGAAACGCCAGCAATAGGAGAATTACCCAGAATATAATTACTTTTTGCCCTCGATAATTGAATCTTATCTTCATTGATATTAAAGTCTTTAATCAGTGCATAATCACTAATACCATTAGTGCTAGTATTGCCATCATCATAATAGGCTTTTGTCGCATCTCCTAAGATAAAGCGATCGTTTCCCGTTCCCCCTTCTAATGTATCAATTTCACCGATTTCGGGAGCAGCCGCAGTAGTATTAACACCAATCAGGCGATCGCTTCCATCCCCACCATTAAGGGAGTCATTACCAGTACCCCCTTCTAGGGTGTCATTCCCTGCATTACTTGTGAGGGTATTATTGCCACTGTTACCTGTGAGGGTATTGTTAAGGGTGTTACCCGTCGCATTGAGGTTATTTGTGCCTGTGAGAGTGATATTTTCAACGTTAGCGAGGGTTTCAACGCTGTAGGAAATAGAAGCTTGAATGAGGTCTATTCCTGCACTCGCATTCTCATTAATGGTGTCCCCTAGTTCATTAATGATGTAAGTATCATCACCGATACCCCCTTCTAGGATGTCAATACCAGTACCACCGTTTAGGGTGTCATTCCCTGCACCACCTTTTAAGGTATCGTCAAGGTTGCCACCAATGAGATTATCGTTACCGCTACCACCTGTAATGTCAAATTTCTCGATATTGACGTAATTTACAGAGTTTCCAGTGGTGGATATTGTTCCACCGCCATTATTATTAGGGGTTGTGGAAGTTATATTGGTGGTGAGGGTGGAGTAATCAACTTTTAGGGTGTCGGTTTCGGTGCCACCGTCGGCGTAGTCGCTACCGAGTCCGGGGTCTAAAGTATCATTCCCTGCTTG
>NZ_VILC01000123.1:0-11816 GCF_009712065.1 Aphanizomenon sp. UHCC 0183
GACCCTGAAATGATCTCCAGGGTACTTACACGTTTTTCAGGCATTAATAAGTTTAAGATTACTCAGCCTGAAGAAATATTGCTACTACCTAAAGTAGAGTTAATGGAAATATTTTGGCTTGAGGTTAAAAAGTTTTGATTTATAGTAAGAATTCAAGTGGTTAGGATATGAATTAATCATGAAACTCCGTCTACAACAGGTTTTTGCTCCTGACTCGGTGACTCCTGTTATATTATGTTCCTGGACGAAAGCGAATATGATCGGGTAGATGATGGCGATCGCCTAATATTTCCAACAAAGGTCCATTTACATCAAATTTCACCATACTTACTGATGCGACCAAAATATTCACCCGATAACGATAGCGTCCCAAATCAATCCCCAGTAAACTGCAAAGCATAATCCGAATCGTGGCTTTATGGGAAACGACTAAAACATTACCTTGGGGATATTTTTCTTGAATTTCCGCAATTACAGGCATAGAACGGTTAGCAATCTCTACCGCAGTTTCTCCACCAATGGGTGCATTCCAAGCGGGTTCTGTCAACCATTTTACATAGTTTTCTGAGTAATTTTCTTGAGCAAACGATTTACTCTTAGTTTCCCATTGTCCATAACTACCTTCTCTAAGTCCTTCCCGCACCTGCATCTTCATACCAACAGCATCACAAAATGGCTTGGCGGTTGCAATTGCGCGTTTCATTGGGCTAACATAAACCGCCGACCAGTCCAATTTTTGATAAACATCAGCAAAACTGGATGCCATTTCCATTCCTGCGGGTGTCAAATCTGCATCAGTTTCACCACAGAAATTACCACTTTGACTAAAAGTAGTTTCGCCATGTCGCAGTAAATATAAGTTGAGTGTCATAGTTTATATGGCGATGGGGATAAAAGAGTTTGTGCAAAAACAAAATAACATCAATCTCACTATCAAGTCTGTTATGGCAGGACAAAGTGATCAACTCAAAAAGTCAATCAGGTAGTAAACTAATACTGTTCACACTTACAGCGATTTCCAATCATATAAGGTACATCTTAGCCCCCTCATCGCTTGCGGGGAGGGGGTTGGGGGTGGGGTTCTTGTTCCGGGTTTGATGACAATTTGCTGTAACACCAACAAAACGCAAAAATTTGTGTAATCTGTGTAATCTGTGATCGTTTCCTTTATTTATGTTGATCATCAGTGGCGATCGCGTCACAATAATAATTAAAACTATGTAATTTATCTTCACAATGTCCATCTCCCCGCTTACTCCTACCCTTTCATCCCCCCACACCCCCACAGAAACCTACTGGGGATATGATTATGATTTGGTCATAGTCGGTGGTGGCATTGTCGGCTTAACCCTAGCCGCAGCTTTAAAAGATTCTGGTTTAAAGATTCTCCTCATTGAAGCTAGAGTTGCATCAGCCGCAGTGGCTAAAGGACAGGCTTATGCTGTACATCTGCTGTCTGCCCAAATTTTCCAAGGAATTGGTTTATGGGACAAAATTCTCCCCAACATTGCTAAATATAACCAAGTGCGTCTCTCCGATGCTGATTATCCTGATGTGGTGAACTTCCAAACCGATGATTTAGGGACATCAGAATTAGGTTATGTAGCAGAACACTATGCGCTGTTAGCACCTTTACAGGAATTTGTTCAAAGTTGTGCAAATGTAACCATCTTGTGTCCAGCGGAAGTGGTAAGTACACAAAATGAAAGAGATATAGTTACTATTAATATCAAAATTGGCGACGAAAATCGGATAATTCGCAGTAAATTGTTAGTCGCTGCTGATGGTTCAAAATCTCCCATTCGTCAAGCTGCGGGCATTAAAACCAAAGGGTGGAAATATTGGCAATCATGTATTGTGGCTTTTGTGAAACCAGAAAAATCTCACAATAACACCGCTTACGAAAAATTTTGGTCTAGTGGTCCCTTTGCCATTTTACCTTTACCGGGAAACCGTTGTCGCATTGTTTGGACTGCACCCCATGAAGAAGCAAAAGCTTTGTGTGCGTTGAATGATGAGGAATTTTTAGCGGAACTAACTAAACGCTATGGTCAGCAAATGGGGAAATTGGAATTATTGGGAGAGAGATTTATTTTTCAGGTACAGTTAATGCAGAGCGATCGCTATGTTCTCCCCAGATTAGCATTAATAGGTGATGCCGCCCATAATTGTCATCCCGTCGGTGGACAAGGTTTAAATTTAGGGATTCGGGACGCAGCCGCATTAGCCGAAATCATCCAAACCGCCCATCAAAATCGTCAAGATATTGGTAATATTTCCATACTCAAGCAATATGAAAGCTGGAGAAAAAAAGAAAACCTTGCAATTTTAGGTTTCACCGACTTATTAGATCGAGTTTTTTCTAACAACTTCTTACCAGTGGTAATAATTCGCCGTTTCGGTTTGTGGATTATGCAAAGAGTTCCCATAGTGAAAATATTCGCCCTGAAATTAATGATTGGCTTAAAAGGAAAAACTCCACAACTAGCCAAACGCTGAAATCACCAAAACCAATATATCGTAGGGTGCGTCAGATTCGATAACTCAGCCAGCCCTAAATAGATTTTTGATATCTGACGCACCTTAAAAATAAATATTCGCCTTGAAATTACAGCAAATTGTCATCAAACCCGGAACAAGAACCCCACCCCCAACCCCCTCCCCGCAAGCGATGAGGGGGCTAAGATGTACCTTATATGATTGGAAATCGCTGTAATGATTGGATTAAAGGGAAAAACTCCCGAACTAGCCAAACGCTGAAATTACCAAAACCAAAATATCGTAGGGTGCGTCAGACTCGATAACTTAGCCAGCCATAAATAGATTTTGACATCTGACGCACCTTAAAAATGTACTTCTTTTCATAATTTGTTAAGAACATCAACCTAATAACTAAGGAGAGTAAGAGATATCATGACTCAAACTTTAGAAAATTCCCTTAATTTAGTAGAAGAAGAACAACATTTCTACCGTCCTGGAGTAAGTTGGGAAAAGTTCCAAGCAATTCAAAAAGCATTTGAAAATGTACCAGGAGTGCGTTTATTTTATTGTGAAGGAGTTTTAGAAATCGTGACTATCAGTAAACCACATGAAGCAATTAGTAGTTTAATGGCTGCACTACTAACCAAACACTTTGAAATAGAGGAAATTGAATTTTTCCCCAGTGGTAGCTATTCGCAAATTGTTCCTGGTATAGTTGAGTTAATAATAGTGAATTGTTGCCAAAATTAGATTTATCTTTATTGAATCGTTGTCTTTTGTTATCTTCCCCCTTAGAGGGTGTTTGAAAAGTTATGGTTGATGTATCAAATATTTTTTACCCCACCCTAACCCTCCCCTTGTAAAGGGGAGGGAACTGGATTTTTATTGTTTCCCCCCTTTACAAGGGGAAAGGGGGGTAGCAATGTGATGAAAATTACGGAATACCACTTTTCAAACATCCTCTTAGAAGCAATCAAAGAATTTCGTCGAGGGATTTAATAGTTGTTATATTATTCCTCGTTCCCAGCTTCTAGCTGGGAATGCTATCAAGAAGTCTCTGACTTCTGATAATCTAGAGGCAGAGCCTCATAAACCGTATTCCCTGTCAGAGACAGGGAACAAGAATAATTTAAACTTCTGCTTTTTCCTTACCAGCATTCAAAGCCACAATATCTTGCAACCTCGAAAGCACAAAAGACTTCTCCAAATAAGAAAACAAACCACCAGCCTTTGGACCCTTTTCTTTATTTAAAAAAGATAGATACAAAGCCTTAAAAGCAATTGGTTGTTGAATCCCTAACTCCTTAGTAGTCGAGAAAATTATAGTTTGTAATTCCTCAGCTTCCCAATGAGGAATATTCTGTAAATTCTCCATCAACTTTTGCAAATAAGCAACCTGTTCAGAGTTCAAATCATTAGCTTTATCAGGAACTTGTTCCAAATACAGAACTAACTTTTCTTCCTCATCTGCATAATCTTGTAACCACAATTGTGCAGCAGCAATTCTTTGATTAATAATTTGCTGATCATACTCAGTTAAAGGCTGTAAACTACGTTGGACAACCTCATCCTGAATATTTAAACGCGGAACTTGCAACAAAGAAATCAGGGTACTAAAATCAAAAGGTTGGAAAGTTTTAACTTCATCCCCTAGCTGTGCGTAAAATAACGGCATTAATTCCTCCGTTAATTCGGGAGATTTAGAATACTTGTTGATTAAAGTATCGTAATCTCTAAATAAACGAGTAGTAGTTTCATAATTTGGCGCGAAATTAATGACAGTTCTTGGCTGAGTCCGCAACATTAAAAACCGCAGTAATTCTGGTGGAAGTAAAGCCGCAATTTCTTCAGCACTCGAACCTACACCCTTAGAAGAACTCATCTTTGTCCCATTCACAAGAATGAATTCATAGGGAGAATGAAAAGGAGGTTGCTTTTGTAAAACCTTGCGACTAATAGCATTAGCAACATCACGAGAACCACCTTTTTGAGAGTGATCCTTTCCAGCCATTTCGATAGTTACACCCAACACATCCCACTTAGCCACCCATTCAACTTTCCAAGGTAATTTACCATTACCATTAAAAGGAGAAACCCAACCAGAATGTCCACAACCTTTTACATAGTCAGTTGCATCAGGTTTGCAGGTGTAAAATACTTCTGAACCGTTATAATCTGTCGTGACAGTTGTGGCAATCTTACCGCAATTTTCACAAATAACTTGAAAAGGATACCAGTTATTTGGACGGTCAGCTTTGCTTACTTCCTTATAAGCTTCTCTCACCAAATGGGCATTTTTTAAGAAAGTGTCAATATAGGAATTAAGTTTTCCAGAACGATATAAATCGCGGAGAAAATAAGTTTCTGGTTTAATTCCTAAATACTCGAAAACTTCAAAAAATTCACCAATGAAATATTTAGCATAATCACTAGCATCATCACCAGGAGAAGGCACATTACACAGAGGAAAGCCCAAATAAGGAGAAAACTTTTCCTGATCTAAGTATTTTGGAACTGTATCCAGTGCGTCATAGTCATCCACACCATACAAGAACTTAACGGGCTTACCTGCGTGTTTCAATGCCCGGTAAATCACATCATGGATAACCACACCCCGCAAAGACCCAACGTGTACCCGTCCTGATGGAGTCTTAGAATCATTAACTACCTGGTAGCCTACTGCATCAGCAGCGATTTTATCAGCCCAAAACATTTGCTATTTATCTTTTCACAATCTACCCATTTTAACTTTTGTCATGGAGAATAATCTCATTGTTGACTAAGTTCAATAATATTTCTATCTGGATCTTTAATAAAAATCGCCGCGCGACCAGAAGCACTAGCCTGAAAAGGATAATTTTTAGCGATTAACTCATCTTTCGCTACCTGTAAATCAATCACAGCAAAAGCAATATGAGGATTTTGTCCCCATTTTTCCTGTTGCTTATCGGTTGGTACAGCAGGCGCAACTATGAGATGAAGTTGATAATTACCGATTTGATACCAGACACCGGGGTATTTTAGAGGGCGTTCTACTTTTTCTAGTCCTAATACCTGACTATAAAAATATTCAGCCTGTTCTAAATCAGTCACTAGAATAGCAGTATGAAGACTCTGTATAATTTGCATTTTTTTGTTTTGTTAAAATATATAGTCATCATATTTGATTTTTGAACATTGCAAAACTCAGATCCCCGACTTCTTAGAGAAGTGGGGGATCTTATTGTTCAAAAAAAATTAATTTTTTCTTTAGGGACTTCCAAGAAATAAATTATCCTGATTAACGAACCACAGAGGCGCAGAGGACACAGAGGAATAAGGGTTTGAGAGATTTTTGCGTTAGGTGGTTGAGTATTTTTTTATTTGGAAGTCCCTTATGATTACTCGAAAGTGCCACAAATGCTCAGAAAACCACACCTAAGATAGATTGATTTATGATCCATGTAGTTTTTATTACATAAAAATTGATAATTCTAATACTTCCCCTTCAAATAAAAAAATGTATATTGTTCAAATCTAGCACAGTAGGAAACATCAAGGCAGAAACAAGGTAACGGTGAAAGATGAATTTACTTCTTTCTACCCTTGTCGTGTAAGAATTTTATCTTGATGTTTCTCTTTTTTAATAATTTGTAAATTGTTGATTTTTATCAAAATCTTATCTGATTAATTATTCTTAAATCCAGCAATATTTACTTAAGTAAAGTATAAATTTTACATAAAAACCCCATACAATAAAAAGAGCATGACTTACGCAATTGGCACATTGGTAGGGTGCGTCAGACTGCGTAAATTCTGCAAATAAATAGATTATTGATATCTGACGCACCCTACAACTCTTGCGTAAGTCCTACAGATTTTTACTTTTTCTATGGCAAGCTGGTAGTCAAAGAGGTTATGGATTTAAAAAATGTCGTTTTCAGAAATCAAGCTACCAATTCATGAAACTTTTCAAAGTACAGTTCAGGGAGAAGGATACTGGACTGGTTGCTTAGTAGACTTTATTCGCTTATCTGGTTGTCCAGTTGCTTGTCCTTGGTGTGATACGGGTTATGCTGACCCAAGAGCAAATTTACCTCGAATAGAACGTCCTATTGCTGAACTTCTAGGGGAAATAAAATCTCCCAGAGTGGTAATAACTGGTGGAGAACCATTTATTCATAAGCATTTACCGGAATTAGTACAAGCTTTGTTAGTTGCAGATAAGTTGGTTAGCATTGAAACATCAGGCTCTTTTTGGCAAGAAGTTTCCCCCGCAGCCTGGATTACTCTATCTCCCAAGGAACATCTTAATGCTAAATATCCAGTGCAAAGTCAGTTTTGGAGTCGAGCTAATGAAGTTAAGATAATCATAGAAACTGGTAGAGAACTTGATTTTTACGAAAAATATCTATCTACTCACCCTAATTTGCTTGTCTACTTACAACCTGAGTGGAACAGTTCCTCGAAATCACTACCGCTGATTTTCCAGATATTACAACAAAAACCTGACTATAGACTATCTTTACAAACACACAAGTATATCGGAGTACAATGACTAATCAGCAGTGGCTACTAGCTAAGGAATTCCGCTTTGAAGCAGCACATAAATTGCCTTACCATGATGGTAAATGTTCCCGGCTGCATGGACATAGTTGGCGTGGAGTTGTTTATGTAGCTGGTGATAGATTAGTGACAGAAGGTACTAAACAGGGTATGGTCATGGATTATTCAGAAATCAAAAAATATCTCCAACCCTTGCTTGAGAATTATTTAGATCACTATTATTTAAATGAATCTATGGGTTTAGAATCACCAACTAGTGAGGCGATCGCTGCTTGGATTTATGATAAATTAGAACAAGCAGGATTAGCAGGGTTAACAGCAGTCAGAATTGATGAAACTTGCACTTCTATTTGCTTGTATTCTAAAAATCGCATATCTGGCTGGTTGAATTCTGGTGAAAGCATAAATTTACTTCCCTGAATTTAATTTTCAAAACTCTTACCTTTGGGTGAAAATAATTCATATTTAAATAATTCAATGTCTATCACTCCTGCGCTCCAGCTTGTCTTAACATATTACAAATACCACGATAATTATTAAATTCGGCAATCATTAAGGCTGTATAACCCCCTTGATTTTTTAAGTTGATATCTGCTCCAGCTTGTATCAGCATTGCCACTGCTTGACTATAACCTTCTGCTACAGCCAACATTAAAGCAGTTGCACCGGCGGGGTTTTGCAGATTCACATTTGCTCCTGTTTCTAATAGTAATTGGAATATTTCGGGATAGTTGGCAGCTATGGCTTTGACTAAAGCGGTTTTACCATCATCTGCTAATTTATTAATATCTGCTCCATAATCAAGTAATAGTTTGACAGTTGGGAAATGTCCTTGGGATACTGCTAAGGTGAGCGCAACTTCGCCAAAGTTTTTCTTTTCCATATCTGCTCCTGCATCTAGTAAAACTGTTACTATGTCGCTATATCCCTGGAATGCGGCTATTAATAAGGGTGTATCTCCCAAATGGTTTCTAATTTGCACATCTGCGCCCCGTTGGATTAATATTTTGACTACATCTATATATTCTTCGACAACGGCAAGATGTAAGGCGGTTTCACCTTCTTTATCTTGATGATTAATTTCCACACCTGCATCTAATAAAGCGGTTATAATAGCAGTGTTTCCCGTTGCTGTGGCTGCTAATAATGCTGTTCCATGATCAACGTTTTTGATGTTAACATCAGCACCAGATGATAACAATGCTTGGACTATTTCTAAATAGCCTAAATCTGCGGCAATTATTAATCCTGTATCACCTTCTGGATCTTGACTATTGACAATATGGTTGTTTTGTGATAAAGCTTTAACTACTGTTGGATGTTTGTGTTTTATGGCTAGTTTGAACGCGGTATCATCATCTTTGTCGGTAATGCTTATGTCAGCACCGGCGGCTAATAAAATTTGTACAATCTCAAGATGACCTTTCAGTGCTGCTATCATTAATGCGGTACTACCATCATCGTTGGTAGCATTGACATTTGCCTCGTTAGAGACTAATAACTTGACAACATCTATTTGATTAGCACTAGCAGCCAGCATTAGTGCTGTTAAATTATAGGTTTTTCTGGTTAAGTTAATGTTAGCACCGGCATCCAAGAGCGATCGCACAATTTCTGTATAACCTAAATTCGCCGCAAACATCAATGCTGTAGTTCCATTTATATCGCTAATATCCACATTAGCACCGTCGGACAGCAGCGTAAATACTCCCTGCATATCCCCAGTTTTCACAGCCTTTAACAACGAATTATCTTGATTTTCTATCATTGGTTAGATCCTGTTTCGGTAGATGTGACTGATTCCAACTCCAGATTACACTTTGGCAAGATTGAAAAATTTCTACGTAAGAAAAATAAATGTATGCTAAGTTTTATGAAGATTTAATAATCGGAAGTAAAAAATATGGCTTTTGAACTAACTCCAACAATCAGATTCTGGTTGAACTTTGCTCACCCAGTTACTATGTGGGTACTATTAGCACTTTCCTTGTATGCTGCATATTTAGGATTACAAGTACAGCGTACCAGAAATGCTCAGGGAGAAGAAAAGAAAGAACTAGTTAAAGGGCGTTATACCATCAAACATCACCAAATTGGTTCTATTATGTTAGCTCTGATGGTGGCAGGTTCAATTGGTGGCATGGCTGTCACCTACATTAATAATGGTAAGTTATTTGTCGGACCCCATCTATTAGCCGGATTAGGGATGACAGGTTTAATAGCTTTTTCCGCATCTCTATCTCCTTTTATGCAAAAAGGCGCAAATTGGGCGCGGATAACTCATATATTGTTAAATTTTGCTATTTTAGGGCTTTTTGCATGGCAAGCCTTCTCTGGTGTCGAAATTGTCCAAAGAATCCTCACTAAAGCATAGATTGTCAATTCTCAATTTGTAGGGTGCGTCAGACTCGATAACTTGGTAAAAAACAGATTCCCTCTATCTGACGCACCATAATCCATCAGTTATTCCCTAAGAGGATGTTTGAAAAGTTTTTAATGTATAAACAAACCCCTCTCCAAACCTCTCCCCGAAGCGGAGAGAGGCTTTGAAACCCCCCTTCCCAGCCTTCGGCACGCTGCGCTAACGTAGGGCAGCGGGGCAGGGGGTTAGGTTTTTGGAGATTATCGGTTTCATCTAATACTTTTCGGCGTTGCTGATTTTAGGGATGAAAATAATTTTGCATACGTTCAAGACTCTTGTAGAGACGTTCCATGGAACGTCTCTACCTCCAGAAATCATACGCCAATTCAGCAACGCCTTTAATTTACAGCAAATTGTCATCAAACCCGGAACAAGAACCCCACCCCCAACCCCCTCCCCGCAAGCGATGAGGGGGCTAAGATGTACCTTATATGATTGGAAATTGCTGTAAAGTCCCTAAATAGTTTTACAGAATTTCATCAGGATTAACACCGATAGATTTCAGATAAGCCGCTAATTTTTCTTTTTGTTGGCGTTCCTCGTCTGCCCTTTGCTGTTGCTCGTCTGCCCTTTGTTGTTGTTGGTCTGCTCGTTCATTGCCAGTTAACAACATCTCACCATCTCCAGTCCACCAACGTAACCAGGGTATTTCCGTATCTTGTTGAATCCCCAACTCCACTCCCATTGGTGGAATCGGAAAATGCCCTCGTTCATTAGCTGGCATTTTCTCATACTTGCCATCTACCAAATGATAGACCTCAACCGATGATTTTTCTACCTCATAAATAGCATAAAAGGGAATCCTAATTGCTTGTTCATATACCCAGAATTTACCCGCTTTCTTTGGTTCTCCAGTTTGGTCATCAATATCATGTAATGAGGTAGTATCTCTTTCTTCTGAACCATCACCAGAGACAAATTCAATGGCAATTAATGGGGCAACAATTTCCTTCCACATGACATAAGAACAGCGATATACTCCTGCTAATAAAGGAGCAACATGGGGAACATAAAACCAATCTGGTGCTTCTGCTCCTTTTACTAGTGGTTCTGTAATTCGCCAATAAATACCGCTATCTTGTCCAATACAATAACGTCCGTCGGGATGTAGTTTTTGTAAAATTGCTTCTATAGAAGTTGTGAGAATGATACTTTGGGGTAGTTCCTGAAAATTTTTCACAAATTCTCCATCTGAATCTGGCAGTTGTGTGTGGTCAGGGAGTGTGATTTGATCGTCTTCAGATGTAGTTGGTGGTGCAATGATTGGTTTTGTTAATACCATAGCAACTTCATCGCCTTAGTTAATTTTTCCTAGTTTAACATGATCCTCAATGCAGATTTATACGATGTGACAAAAAGCGATCGCGTAAGCACTGCTGCAAGTAGATCGCATCTTATAAACAAGTAGAGAGCGCTTTTTTTCAAGACATCTATGGGATTTCGTCAGGATTAATACCCAAGGTTTTCAGGTACGCTGCCAGTTTTTCCTTTTGTTGTCGTTCTTGAAGAGCGATCGCTTCAGCTTCTTCTTTAGCAGCACGCATCTGATCTGCCCGTTCTTCAGCAGTGAGATACCTCACCCCAGAGCGATCGTACCAATAAACCCACTCCCGTTGCCAACCGCCCTGATTGCCCTGCTCACAACCAATTCCTAGCTCTATCTCCGGCATCCAGAACACTTTACCATTTCCTGGTAACAGAGCAACCGATGGGACTAATTCATACTTGCTATCTACCAATTTATAAACTTCTAAAGACTGATGTTTTTTATACAATCCTCTTCTTCCACTCAAGGGATTGTAAATCACATAATATAAAATCCCTAAATCTTGGTACTCTAACAACTTGCTATCATATTCGCCATTATATTTGTGAGAAACTACTTCCAATACCAAAATTGGTAATACTTTTTCTTCCCATAATAAATAACTTAATCTACCCCCTTCATTTTTGAGTCTCTCCACTCCTAAAGCTAAAAACCCATCAGGAACAATTGATTTAGATTTTGCCGGTTCTTCTGTGTTTGGTTCATAGTAAACGCACATATCTACTCCCCAGAACCAATCTTGGCGATCGCCCCAAATCCATTTCAATAAATTTAACAATAGATTGGGAATATCATTTTGGAGTTCATTATCCACTGGGGTTTCGTCGCTGTCGGGTAAGTCTTCTGCTGTGGGCAGATTTTGATATTCATAAGATGTCGTAACCATAGCTTTTTGGCCTGTTACTTTCGCTTCTATGATATTAACTCATTTAGCGATCGCCTCAGATTCTTCTTTAGCACCACGTTTTTGGAGGGGTTTAGCAATGCTCATAGGTGTCAACTTAACCGAAAATATAGGAGTCCTATATGTTATCTGTTAGC
>NZ_VILC01000124.1:0-11460 GCF_009712065.1 Aphanizomenon sp. UHCC 0183
CCGCGTCTTTAGACCGGGGAGTGTCAAGGATTTTAGGAGTCTCTGAGTACATAACCTACACCGCGGATAGTTTGAATTAGGCGTTTTTGACCTTCTTCTTCAATTTTGAGTCGGAGGTAACGAATATATACTTCAATGACATTGGACTCACCCATAAAGTCGTAACCCCAAACATTTTCTAAAATCTGTTCACGGGTTAATACTTCACGGGGATGTTCCATTAAGAACTTTAAGAGTTCAAATTCTTTCATGGTTAAGTCAATGACCTTACTGTTGTAAATAGCCCGGCGGGTTCCTATATCTAAAATCAAATCACCAAAGCGTAATTGTTCGGTGGTATCAACATCTGGCTTGAGATAGAGACGAATCAGCTTTAAAAAATCTTCCGAACGGTAAGGTTTGAGGATGTAATCATCAGCACCAGCATCTAAACAAGCTATGCGATCATCTACGGTGTCTCTAGCCATCAAAACTAATATAGGAGAACGATTACCAATATTTCTGAGATCTTTACATAAAGATAGTCCTGATTCACCGACAAGCATTCGGTCTACAACAATTAAAGCAGGTTGGCGATGGGTTTGATTGCTGGAAGCACCGCTACAGTATTTTAATCCATTGGCTGCATCATGAGTCACAATGGCATCATAGCCAGCTTCTTGCAAATCACCAGCTAATTGATTAGCTAAAGTTTCATCTGGTTCAACCACCAAAACAAAAACAGCGGGATTGTGGGTAGCTATCATAGCAGTTGGGCTAAAAAGAAAACAAATTGGGATTGGTAATTAAAAAAAACCATCTCCCATGAGTTATAACCTATTACCGTGTTACTGATATTTAAAACAATCCTAATTCAAGTTACTAATTTTCTAATTGTACTTATATACAAGTTGCTGCAACTCAATCAGAACAATAATAATTTTTGTTTAAATGCTATTATACTCAAAATAATGCCAAACTATCTTTTTGCCCTGGACGGGTCGTCATAATTTTACCATTTGAGTGAATAAAATCAAACTAAACTCGCCTATAGAAACTAACTAATTGATACATTAAGTAGGTGAACACAATAAAACCGATCTGTGTAAAGAAAAGTAAAATCGCCCAAACCCTCTTCACTCTTGCCTCTTGCCTTTTTACTCTCTGCGTCTCTGCGCCTCTGCGTGAGGTAAAATTATATTCTGCTGAATCAATTTTTTTTAGCTTAACCGATAAGTATGGAAATCAAATGGGATTATCCATGTACACAGATAACCCCATTAAATCTGTCAAAAGCTGAAAGCCTAAAACCCTTATTATACCCTACCAGAAACTTTTATGAATTTGCTCTTCATTACTTACCTAAACCATCATATCTGTTTGGGTCTTTTTTCTCTTTTTTGTCCTTGGGATCTTTCTTAGGCTTTTTAACTTCTTTATTACCTTTTTTTTCCTTAGACATCAGTATCACCCAACTAGGTTACCCGTCAAAGCTCCCACATTCTGCTATTAGTAAATCAGGGCGTAGCTTACCTGATATCCTTTGAAAACAGGAAGGGAAGCATTGCACATTTACGCTACTAATTACCATGATACATCGTTATTTGATTTTGTTATGAATTTGATTAACCACGACACAAAACTTTAGATACTTTGTCACTATATCTAATTGAGATTTTAATTTCGAGATTCAGTTTTGTTGCGTTAATTCATTATATCAGTATAATCATATAGGAATAATATTTGATTTATGAAAAGATACGTAGGGTGCGTCAGATATTACAAATCTGTTTATTGATAGAATTTATGCAGTCTGACGCACCCTACAATACCTAATTTTTTTCAAGAATCAAATATGAGTTCTATATTTTATAACTTATTAGGTAATAATTAAATGACTACACCCGTAGATATTCTCATTGTTTCCAATGGACCTGGGGAGGTAACAACCTGGGTACATCCTGTTGTTAAAGCATTGAGGGAAGAATTAGGACATGATGTTTCTCAACTGAGAATTTCTGTAATATTGTCACCTTGTCCCCATGCTAGTGGTAAAGAAACTGATATAGCGTTGGGTTATCCAGAGGTTGATAGAGTTCAAGCACCTGAATATTTTTGGCAATTTTTACTGTGGGGAAAAACCGCGCAAAATTGGGAATGGAGAAATCAAGGTGTAGTCATATTTTTAGGTGGTGATCAAATTTTTCCGGTGATTATTGGTAAAAAATTAGGATATAAAACTGTAGTTTATGCGGAATGGGAAGCGCGTTGGCACAATTTTATAGATAAATTTGCCATTATGAAAGCTCAAGTTGCGAAAAATGTCTCTGCTAAATATGCTGATAAATTCACTGTTGTTGGTGATTTGATGTTAGAAGCAGCAAAGAATGAAATCACACCTAAAATTGCAAATCTTCAATCTAAAGTCGAACTAATTGGAATTTTACCGGGGTCAAAATCTGCAAAATTAACCCAAGGTGTACCTTTAATGTTAGCAATTGCTGAATATATTTATCGTCAAAACCCGAAAACGAAGTTTTTTATTCCCGTCGCACCAACTTTAGATTTACCAACTTTAGCTAATTTTGCTAATCCTGAAACTAATTCATTTACAAAAGCGTTTGGTTTTCAAGGTGCATCTTTATCTGGTAATTTTCTTGTAACTGCTACTGGATTAATCGTGGAATTAAAACAAGAAAATCCAGTTTATGATTTATTATCTCAATGTTCTATTTGTTTAACTACAGTTGGTGCAAATACCGCAGAATTAGGTGCTTTAGCTGTACCGATGATTGTCCTATTACCAACTCAACAATTAGATGCAATGCGTTCTTGGGATGGTTTACCAGGAGTATTGGCAAATTTACCGGGAGTAGGTTCTGGTTTTGCTAAATTAATTAATTGGTGGGTGTTGAGACGTAAGGGTTTATTTGCTTGGCCAAATATTTGGGCGCAAGCAGAAATTGTCCCGGAATTAGTAGGTAAATTGCAACCTGAAGAAGTGGGAGAAATGGTTTTAGATTTGTTAGCAAATCCAGAGAAATTAGAGGCTATACGGGATAAATTACGCAGTGTCAGAGGTGAAGGTGGGGCTGCACAGAAGTTGGCTATTTTGGTGAAAGAAGAGTTATTAGAGACTTCCAAGAAATAAATTATCCTAAGAAACGAACCACAGAGGCACAGAGTACACAGAGAGAGAATTTCTGCATCAGTTTTGGGACATTTTTTTATTTGGAAGTCTCTTATAGATTTAGATAAAATTGGAATTTTGAAAATATGAAAGCACCTGATAGTATTGTTCAACTGGTTGAACATTTTCACTCTTCGATAGAATTGTATCGGGCGGGGGGAATTAATGAAACACAAACTAGAATCGAATTTATTAATCCTTTGTTTGCTGCTTTAGGATGGGATATTGGCAATGAACGACAAATTTCTGATATTTATAAAGATGTTGTTCATGAAGATTCTTTAAAAATTAGTGATGCAAATAAAGCCAAAGCACCTGATTATAGTTTTCGGGTTGGTGGAGTCAGAAAGTTTTTTGTGGAAGCGAAAAAACCCGCTGTTAATGTGGGTCAAAATATGAGTGCTGCTTTTCAAGTGAGACGTTATGGCTGGTCTGCAAAGTTAGCTTTAAGTATTTTAACAGATTTTGAAGAATTTGCAGTTTATGACTGTCGAATTATGCCCAATAAAAATGATTCAGCATCAGTGGCTAGAATCAAACATTTTAATTATACAGAATATATTGATAAATGGGCAGAGATTTATAATCTTTTTTCTAAGGAAGCTGTGTTAAATGGTTCTTTAGAAAGGTTTGCAGAAACTAAAGTTAAGTCTGGGATTACTGTTGATCAAAAATTTCTCCAAGAAATTGAAGTTTGGCGAGAAAATTTAGCTGCTAATATTGTTTGGCGAAATCTGCAAATTCAACAAAGAGAGTTGAATTTTGCTGTGCAAATGACAATTAATAGAATTGTCTTTTTACGCATTTGTGAAGATAGGGGAATTGAACCTTATCAACAGTTATATAATTTATTAAAGTTTGAAAATTTTTATCAAGAGTTAGGGCGGTTATTTATTAATGCAGATTATCGCTATAATTCTGGTTTATTCCATTTTCAAGATGAAAAAGGACGAGAAAATTCTGATGATTTTACTTTGAATTTAACTATAGATGATTCTATTTTAACCTTAATTATTAGAAAACTTTATCCTCCCGAAAGTCCCTATGAGTTTTCTGTGATTCCTGTGGAAATTTTGGGACAAGTGTATGAACAATTTTTAGGGAAAGTCATTCAAATATCTGCAAGTCGTCAAGCAGTTATTGAAGATAAACCGGAAGTAAGAAAAGCTGGAGGTGTTTATTATACTCCTAGTTACATTGTTGATTATATTATTAAACAAACTATTGGTAAGGTTTTAGAGGGTAAAAAACCAGAAAAAATCCAAAATATGACAATTCTTGATCCTGCTTGTGGTTCGGGTTCTTTTTTAATTGTGGCTTATCAATTTATCTTAGATTGGTATTTAGAACAATATCTGCAAAATCCCAAGAAATACAAAAATAAATTCTATCAAATTTCGGATCATCAATGGCGTTTAACTGCAAGTGAAAGAAAGCAGATTCTGTTAACTCATATTTATGGTGTTGATATTGATCAACAAGCAGTAGAAACGACTAAGTTATCTTTGTTATTAAAGGTATTGGAGGGAGAATCAGGAGAAACAATTACCAGACAATTACAGTTATTCAAGGAAAGGGCTTTACCTGATTTAGATCATAATATTCAATGTGGTAATACCTTGATAGATGGAGATTTTTATCAACATACTCAATTAAATTGTTTGGACGAAGATACGGCTTATAGGGTTAATATTTTTGACTGGGAATCAGCTTTTTCTGCTATTATGAAACGAGGTGGTTTTGATGTAGTTATTGGTAATCCTCCCTATATTAGAATTCAAGCTTTAAAAGAATGGGCTGCATTGGAAGTTGAATTTTATAAACAACAATATGTTTCTGCTAGTAAGGGAAATTATGATATTTATGTTATTTTTGTGGAAAAGGGATTGGAGTTATTAAGAAAAGATGGCTATTTAGGTTTTATTTTACCTCATAAGTTTTTTAATGCTCAATATGGCGAAGTAATTAGACGATTGATAGCAGAAAATAAATCATTAAATCAAATTATTTATTTTGGAGATGAACAAGTTTTTACAACAGCAACTACATATACTTGTTTACTATTTTTAAGTAAGCGAGAAAATAAAAGTTTTGAATTTCAGAATATTAATAGTTTGATTGATTGGCGTAATCAGGAAAATAATAATATACTTAGCCAAACTTTCCCTATTTCTTATATCTCTCATCATGAGTGGAATTTTGTAAGTGAAAAAGATCAAAAATGGTTTGATAAAATTAACAAATTACCTGTAAAATTAGGTGATATTGCTCATTTGTTTGTTGGTTTACAAACTGATGCAGATGATATATTTATTCTTGAAGAAGTAGCTAGAGAAAATCAGCAAGTTCTTTGTAAATCTAAAGTAACTGGGCGCTTACATTGGTTAGAAAATGATTTTCTAAAATATTTTCTGAAGGGTTCATTAAATATTGGTAGGTATTTTCTAAAAAATGTTAATAAACGTCTAATTTTTCCTTACATAAATATTAATAATAAATCTGTTTTATTGTCGGTAAATGACTATGAAAATAGATTCCCTTTAACCTGGAATTATATGATGGAAAATCAAGGACAGTTAGCGGCGAGAAATAAAGGCAATATGGGTGAAAATTGGTATGGTTATGTATATCGTAAAAATCATACTCGTTTTGATTCACCAAAATTATTAGTACCAGCAATTGCTACTGGTAGTTGTTTTGCTGCTGATTTGGATGGAGATTATTATTTTGTTGGTAGTGGAGGAGGTGGTGGTGGTGGATATGGTATTTCTATTTTGGAAAATATCAATATATCTTATCTGTATTTATTGGGTATTCTCAACTCTAAATTAATCAACCATTTTCTGAAGTTAATTAGTACGCCATTTCGCGGAGGATATATTGCTTTAAATAAACAAGTTATAGAAAAAATACCTATCAAATTATTAGATTTATCAAAATCAACGGATCAATTGATCTATAATCGCATGATTAAACTGGTTGAACAAATGCTTTATCTTCATCAACAACTCAATAAAGCAAATACACCCCCATCTAAACGAATGATTCAGCAACAAATACAAGCTACTGATAGACAAATCAATCAATTAGTTTATGAACTGTATGAATTAACTGATGCGGAAATAACTATGATTGAAGGTACGTAAATTTACTCTTCCCCTTGTCCGCGTCCTAATTCATACACACCAGCACCAATACAAGTAAGTATACCCATACTAATTCCCCAGCTATTACCTAAACTGATATCTAGAAGCCAGTTAGATAAACTACCAAATATCAAAAATGGGAAAATGCTAAATAGTGAAGCATAAAAAGAATTTTGTGATTCTCTGGCTTTGCGAGTTTTTTCAAATTCTGATTGACTGGTATAGAGGAAACGTTCCGCAAAATTAAACCAGCGGTTGAGTTGTGTCGTTACCCATTGTCTGGTTTGGGAAAAACTCACATATAACGCTAAAGCCCATAAACAAGCTCCAGCGATCGCAATTGTATCTAACTCAAAGCGAAAAGGCAATATATCAAACATGGCATCGGTTAACTCTCCAATTGCTTATTTTAGCTTTTATCTGCCCCTAAATCCCACTATGGTGAGATTTTTATGCACAGGTTAGAGAATTATCGCCTTGCGTAAAGTACGGTTATTATTTATGCTAATGCTGAGACAGTGCAATTAAGTTAGGTAAAAGTGGGTCGTTCTTTTGTCTGTAAATTCTGATGAAATGTTTTTTGGAACATTAACTAATCAAGAGTATGATGTTGAACATGAAAAAGTTGAGCTAGTTAGAAAACATATCAGTAAGTTTGATGAGTTCTTACCAAGTCAAAAAATGATTGATAGACTTCAAAACGCTTTAGATTTGGGACAGAAAATATGCAATTCTGATGCTAGTTTCTACTTTCATGAACTAAAAGAAGCGGAACTCATGGAAAAAGGTTATGATTGGTATACGGCACATCCTATGGCTATAGCACATTATAGTGTATCACCATACAGTTTATATCATCCTGAAGTAATTAAAGCTTACCCAGAAGATTTTAACAGAAATTGGCGAAAAGCTTGGGGGATTGACTCATGATCAAAGTATTAGATTTAGGTATAACCGGAAAAGCTCGGATTTGGAATAACGAATCATTTTATTTTCCTGGAGATTTTCGACCTGTTTTCTATCCTGTTGTAGATGAAAAGATAGAAGTCATCCTGGAAAATGCAAAGATTGGTTTATTCTCTAAAAAAGAAGTGATGATAGAGATATTAGCACCTCTAGGAGCTAGGTTTTTATATGGCTGTTTGGGGGCTACATTTGAGCCTAATAATTCTGGTAAATTAGTATTGAAAGTGGCGGTTTCCACTGAAGTTGAACGGGAAGTTAATTCTTCTCTGGCATTATCATTAGATGTGGTGAAAGTTGGGATACCAGAAGAATATGCAGATAGTGTTTTTAATGGTGCAAAATTGAAGTTGCAAGAACCGGGAATTAGTTCAATATTTGGTTCTGGTGAAATTTCTTTTAAATGGGGTACATTTGGGGAAATCGGATCTTCTAGATCATTTTTTCACGATCTTGCATATACAGTTATTGAGGTGATGGTGCGAGATAAAATTCATACTAATTATAATGTTAAACCACCATTTAAAAAAGTTCTGGAACAATCTTTTTGATATTTTTATTAATCAGAAAAAAGTAGAGACGTTCCATGGAACGTCTCTACAAGGATTTTTTGGCGTTGCTGATTAATGGTATGAATTTTATCACGCAAAGGTAGGAGTTTCAAAGGTTCAATTGAATTTCATACCTCAATGCAGCAACGCCGATTTTTGAACCTCAACTAATAAGTTACGGCTACTGGCTCATTAGTTACTTTAATGGCTGTATTATCAGCTACAATGGTGCGGAAAACATCACCTTCAACGGTTTCTTGTTCTATCAACAAGTCAACTACCCGTTCCAAAATTAATCGGTTTTCTTGAATGATTTCTTTAGCTTGAATATAACAGCGGTTAACAATCTCCCGGACTGCGTGATCAATTTTCGCTGCAATGTCTTCAGAATATTCAGATTTATTCATCCAGTCCCGTCCTAAAAACACATCGTTGTTTTGATTTTCTAAGGAAACTGGACCTAAATCGGACATTCCAAATTTCGTTACCATTTGTCGTGCCATACTGGTAACTTGTTGCAAGTCATTTCCTGCACCTGTGGTAACTTCCGCTTTCCCAAACACGATTTCTTCAGCCGCGCGACCACCTAAAGTTGCGGCAATGCGGGCTAAAATTTGGGAACGGGAAATTAAACCCTGTTCTTCATTGGGAGTAAACCAAGTTAACCCCAGCGCTTGTCCTCTGGGAATGAGTGTAACCTTTTGTACAGGATCATGACCTTTAACTAATGTTCCTACTAAAGCGTGTCCGACTTCGTGGTAAGCAATCAGGCGTTTGTTTTTGCTGTCTACTAAAGCAGTTCCTTCCATACCGGCGACTACTCTATCTATGGCGTTATCAATTTCTAAGTCGGTAACGGCTTCTTTGCGTCTTCTGGCGGTGAGAATGGCGGCTTCGTTGAGTAAATTGGCTAAATCTGCACCGGTAAAGCCAGGGGTGCGGCGAGCGATCGCTTCTAAAGATACACTAGGATCAATCTTCTTATTATGAGCGTGGACTGTCAAAATTTCCTGTCTTCCCTTCAAATCGGGAACATCCACAATTACCTGTCTATCAAAGCGTCCTGGGCGTAATAGAGCCGAATCAAGGACATCTGGACGGTTGGTAGCCGCAATAATAATAATCCCCGTATTCCCTTCAAACCCATCCATTTCCGTTAATAGTTGGTTAAGGGTTTGTTCCCGTTCATCATTTCCACCCCCAATACCTGCACCCCGTTGTCTACCTACTGCGTCAATTTCATCAATGAATATCAAACAAGGGGCATTTTCTTTGGCTTTTTTGAATAAATCTCTGACACGGGAAGCACCCACACCGACGAACATTTCCACAAATTCCGAACCAGACATACTGAAAAATGGGACACCTGCTTCTCCCGCAATAGCTTTGGCGAGTAAGGTTTTTCCTGTTCCTGGTGGTCCAATTAATAGGACACCTTTGGGAATTTTTGCCCCTACCGCTGTAAATTTTTCTGGAAGTTTCAGAAAAGTGACAACTTCTTCCAATTCTTCTTTGGCTTCCTTGACTCCCGCCACATCATTAAATTTTACGCCTGTTTTCGCTTCCATTTGAAACCGTGCGCGAGATTTACCAAAACTCATGGCTTGGTTAGAAGCATTTGCAGAACGCCGCAGGAATAATAACATGAGAGCCACTAGGGGCAAAATCCACATGAGATTAATTAATAAGCCGACAGCGGCTCGGTTTCCAGCGGAGGAAACTTCGCCAAAATCAACTTTTTTTTCTCTAAGTTTATTAATTAATTCCGCATTTTGATCTAGAAGACGTACTTGTAAAGGCAGAGTATCGCGTTTTTGTCCCACTAAATAAACTCTAGCTGTTTGTTCAGCTTGATCTAACTCTACTTTTTTAACTTCTCCTTTACTGGCTTTTTGAATTAATTCACCATAGGTTAAAGAATTTCGCTCGGTTTTTTGTTGCGCTAAAACGGGACTACCACCAATCATACCGGGCAATATCATCAATCCGGCGGCTATGACTCCTGTTAAAACGTGACGCGGAGATGAACCTAGCAACTGCTGTTTTATCAAAGCTTTTTTGTGCAAATTTTTCATAATATTTACCCTTTATGGCTTTTTTGGGCGGAAATTGTCAAGTCTAGAAATTATAGTTTTCTTCTAACAGTTTAACTGTCAGACTCGATTATTAACAGGTGACAAGGGGAGAAGATGAAAGTCTTTAAGATAACTGATGTCCTGGGAAATTTGGGATTTTTCATGAGCGATTCCTCGGTCATGCTTTGCGATCGCCCAACTCCATGTAAAATAAATATTCCGGTCTGTATTTCCTGAACATCATGGGCAGCACTTTTGGTCATCTTTTCCGTATTACTACTTTTGGCGAATCTCACGGCGGCGGTGTGGGGGTTATCATTGATGGTTGTCCCCCACAACTAGAAATTTCCGCCGAGGAAATTCAATTTGAGTTAGATAGAAGACGACCGGGACAAAGTAAGATTACCACTCCTCGCAAAGAAGCTGACACCTGTGAGATTCTATCTGGGGTGTTTGAGGGAAAAACTCTGGGAACACCCATTGCCATTTTAGTCAGAAATAAAAATACTCGTCCCGAAGATTATGATGAGATGGCGCAGAAATATCGCCCTTCCCATGCAGATGCTACTTATGATGCTAAGTATGGCTTGAGAAATTGGCAAGGTGGTGGCAGATCCTCCGCCCGTGAGACAATAGGTAGAGTTGCTGCTGGTGCGATCGCTAAAAAGATTTTACATCAAGTTGCAGGTGTAGAGGTAATCGCCTATGTCAAGCGAATTAAAGATTTAGAAGGGGTTGTTGATACCAATACTGTCACTTTAGCCGATGTCGAAAGCAATATCGTCCGCTGTCCAGATGGCGAAATTGCCAACACCATGATTTCCTTAATCGAACAAACTGGTAAAGATGGTAATTCCATCGGTGGTGTCGTTGAATGTGTGGTGCGGAATGTTCCCAAGGGTTTAGGCGAACCAGTTTTTGATAAATTAGAAGCAGATTTAGCAAAGGCGGTAATGTCATTACCCGCAAGTAAGGGTTTTGAAATCGGTTCTGGTTTTGACGGAACTTTATTAACAGGTTTTGAACATAACGACGAATTTTATATTGATGAACATGGGGAAATTCGCACAGTAACTAACCGTTCAGGAGGGATTCAAGGGGGAATTTCCAACGGTGAAAACATTATTATCCGCGTGGCTTTTAAACCAACAGCTACGATTAGAAAGGAACAAAAAACCGTAACGAAGGAAGGGGAAGAAACGGTTTTAGCAGGAAAAGGAAGACATGATCCTTGTGTTTTACCCCGTGCTGTACCAATGGTTGATGCGATGGTGGCTTTAGTTCTATGTGATCATCTATTAAGGCATTATGGACAGTGTAAGGTTTTGTAATCATACTTAATCAAGTGGAACTGCATCAACACTTATTATGAATACCGAATATGAACCAAAACCACAATGATCTGCATGAAGGAAAATCCGTCGTTTCAGGCTTTTGGCGATTAACTTCTGATCAATAGCGATCGCGGAGCGTTAAAAATCTTGTTGTAAAATTGGGTTTAGCTAGAGCAAGCCACAAAATCAGTAATTGGACAAAAATATTTACAGTCATTGCGA